>CAXHFO010000113.1:0-5741 GCA_964015895.1 uncultured Candidatus Poseidoniales archaeon | reverse complement strand
TCATCTGGCCAAAGACAAGTTGTCTCGACGGATTCGAATTTCCGATGATAGGCAAAGATTGGTACATTGGTTCCATCGCAAGAAATATCCTCTACGTTTGCGTCATTCATCAAAACGTCCATCTCGCCATAACCGATTAAATCTCGGCGTAGGTAATAGAAAATCTTGGATTTTGACTTTTTATTTATTTTCATCCCGTAGGATTTGATGACTTTATCCATCGCGGTTCTGAGATATGCGTCGGGATTAGCGTCGATTTCTTCGATATTAGCAGTTAGAGACCTGATAAAAATATCCATTATTTCATCGCGATACTGCTCTTCTTTCTTGGTCATTGGGGGTTCTATGATTTGATATATGATGTTCAAGGTCTGTTTATCACGAACGACTCTTGCGAATGCATGTGGAGGCATTACCGGATATTTATCCAACTCATCGTATTGAGCGCGTTGCTGTGCGCGTTGTCGTTTTCCGCCTCCGCCGCGCTTTCCACGTTTCCTTGCCATACCATTACCCCCCGCCGATACACTCTATGACATGCATCGGACAACTATAACTCTTCGGTGAAATCACTGTATGAAATAGCCGCACTGGCCGTTAATATAGGTTACCAAATTCATTTTCGTAAAAAATTACTAAGCCACTTTTGAGATTGATAAATTAAATCCTCAAGACTGCCTTCGTTTTTAATCCTGAAATCGGCCGCATTGATAAGTTCCATCAAACCCCAACCTGCCTCACGCTGTTCACGGATTTCAAACTGAGAGTAGTCTCCATCTTCAGAGCGGCCCCGTGATTGTATCCTAGAGAATCTTATTTCTTTTGATGCCACTATTGCCATGCTGCTAAAGTTTGAATTCCACCTGTTAGAAAATATATCGAACTCTGCCGTACCGCGCATACCCTCAATAATCACTATTGCGTGATTAAGAAGTAAATTATCCACTTCATCTGCCAGCCTTACTGCGAGAATCTCTTCGCCGTGTTTAGCTCTCAGATCAGCAGCAACCTCGCCAAAGATAGTAGGACTTGGGTCAAGACTACGTGAGGCAACCTCGGCTCTAACCATGTCGCCCATCGACCTTACTGGTACATCGTGATTTGCCATAATCTTAGCAAATTCACCCTTGCCAGAACCTGGCATCCCGCAGACGGCAACGACTTTTCCCATGGCTATTGGTGTTGTTGGCACTTCTTGAAAGTACCTATTTTTCAGTATGTATGGGCATTTATTCTAGACGCATTAGTTGTCAAATTCTGCAGCACCCCATCGTCTGTCCATAAGTTTCCAGAGTACTCCAGAAGCAAATAATAAGAATGCTGAGATTGACAGCATCCCAACATACCCTTGCCTGACCATGCCTTCATCATACATCGAAGCGGTTGCGGCCAATCCATCCTCAGAAGCTCTTTCCCACCAATTACCATATAATGAGACATCACCTTGAGTGAATGACAATAAGAATAAACCGAGTAAAGGCAATACTGTACCTATCCAAAACCAAATCATAATCGATGCATCAAATATGGCTTTATTGGGCCTTAGACCCATCAAAAAGGCAGTAAGTGCTACAATGTAAATCGAGTTGGCGAACATAACAATTATGCTTGTTGGTAGGGATGCCCACTCATCCAAACGCCACGCCATCAGGATGATGAATATCAGCGAAATCCATGAAGTGATTATGAAGTATACCAATACTTTCGCTCTGATTAATTGAGGCACTTTGACCGGCAGACCGTTCATAAATTCTGGCGAATCAAGAATTGTCAGCCAAGAATAGAAATTAAAGCCGAAGAAACCCAAAAACGGTGCATATGACAATAAATTAATCGGAATTGGTGCCTCAGCGAAATCGATTAGCCATGCCATCCCCAGCAAAACTGCGAGGGGTATTGTGTAAGACACAACCATCTTTTTGATGGAACCTGAGCGAAATAAATCGACAAATTCTTTGGCAACTATTATTCTTATTTCACCTCGCCCCAAAAACGAAAGACGCCCATACATTGGCCTAAACAAATCTCCTTTTTCCACGACACTAACATCAAAATCATCGATTATTAGTAGTGATGAAAAATACCCTAGACCAATACAGAAAACAAACCCAAGCAGGCCGATTAAAACATTCTTTTCGGTTTGTATTTTTAATCCTATGAGAATAAATTCAATATCAATAGCACCCACCCCAACAATAATTCCAAATAAAATTACTGAGATAGGGCCAAAGATTGTGAAAGGCCTACCTCTCATCCATAATGCTGATGCCAGAAATGAGATTACTAAACCTTGAGCTAATGTGACCACCATAGCAAACCATGTCCAAGGCAAACTGGAGTATTCTAATGGAGTTGTTATACCAAATAAGGTATCTAAACCCTTACCTAGGCCCATGCCAATGATAATGGGCGATAAAATCAACATAACATAAAACACCAAGTCTTTGACAAAATATGCAAAATGAGCCATTGAATTAGGCAGTGGTTGTAAGGCTGGAGAAGCCAATAAGTGATTCTTTGATGCTGTCCTCCTAACTAAAGCGTCTCTGCCCATGAAAGCGAATGTCCCCATCCCAAGGCTGAACATCAACAATGGTAAATGAAGCCCAAATCGCAACTCTTGCCAAGTAAAACTGTTAACACTAGTCTCACTAGTTTGCGCAGCAGAATCACCGACCAAAAATTGCAAACCGATAGCTGAAACCATTGTAACTAGAGCAAGTAATAATGGAAATAAGACCATTTGCCTAGCCTTAGCAAATTCTACATTTTTACGAAACTCTTCCTTGTACATCACTTTGAATGTAGCGAAAAAAGCCGAAACTCCTCTAAGCGGAGTGAGTAATCTTTGTCCTTCCGGACTAGTCCCCAAACTCTCGGCTGAAAAATCAACCCCTCTTGCATCACTCCAATTTGTTGAAGAAATAGAGGCACCTGACATTATTATTCCTCTTCTGATTCTGTAACTTTTGACAAACTTTCAACATCATCAATAGAATGTCCAACTAATCGAATGAATACATCCTCTAGCGTTTCCTTAACATCCTGTTTTAATTCCCTAACAGTGCCTGCAGCCAGTACTTTTCCATCATTAATTATCGCCATTCGATTGCACATTCGCTCCGCCATTTCAAGAACGTGAGAGCACAAAAATATCGTTCCACCTTGTTTCACATGAGACAATAACCATTCGCGACATTTACGCTGATAGATAGGATCCAAATTGGCAAATGGTTCATCTAGAAATAGTAACTTTGGTTTGTGAATAAAGGCAGAAGCCAACATCACTTTTTGCCTCTGCCCTTTTGATAAATCCTTACACATAGTATTACGCTTATCTTCAAGCCCAAACCACTCCATCCAATATTCTACCTTTTCATCCACTTCTTCTAGATCCCGAAGTTTAGCAACGAATTGTAAAAATTCCACAGGTGTAAGATAAGACGGAGGTGATTCAGATTCTGGAACAATGCCAATATTCGCTTTCACCTTTTGTGGATTTTTGATAGCATTGATACCCAAAACCTCGATTTTACCTTTGCTCGGCTTCAATTGACCTGTAAGCAATTTTATGAAAGTGGATTTTCCTGCACCATTGGGCCCAAAAACACCAAAAAATTCACCCGAGTGAACTTCTACATTCAATGGATGAAGCGCAATAAAGTCACCATATTTCTTGGCCATGTCTACTGCCTTTACCAACGGGGCGGTTTCACTCATGGCTGTTGGAGGATGTCCTATTGTATCTAATATTGGATTAAGCCATAATCGAATAAATCTTGAAGGTGATTGCGCTGGCAATGTTATGGACGCCCCTATATCCGATGTTTTATTGATTGAGAAGGTAGCAGTTAATGACGAAGGAATCGGCGGATTTATCGCATTGGCAACTATAAATCGGCCAAATAAATTGAACGCCCTGAACTCTGAAGTGATGGAGGCGCTGAAAAATTTCTGTACCTGGGCTGAAGCAGATAACCAGATCAGATGTATTGTAATTACAGGAGCAAAACCACTAGCTCCCATCGAAGGCAAGCGCCCTAAACCAAATGCATTTGTGGCAGGCGCAGATATTTCAGAATTTGTGGATATGGACAGCAAGGCTGCCAAGATAAAATTTACCGATAACGCGGTAGAAGCAATATGGAATTTGACCAAACCAACTATTGCTATGATCGACGGATTTGCCTTAGGTGGTGGCAGTGAAGTTGCATGTTCATGTGATATTAGAATCGCTTCAAACCGGTCTAAATTTGGCACCCCTGAGATAAATTTAGGATTAATTCCAGGATATGGAGCAACACAACGGTTGAGCAAATTAATTGGCTATGGGAAAACTCTGGAATTGATTCTTACTGGAGAAATGATCGATGCTGAACAAGCAGAAAGGATTGGACTGGTTAACCAAGTCTGTGCCAACGAAGAACTGTACGATATTACGATGAATATGGCCAATATTATTGCTAGTAAATCGGTATTCATTGCCAAAGCAGCGAAAAGAACAATCAGAGCTTCACTAAATCATTCACTTGATGAAGGTGTAGCAATTGAGGCTGAAGAATTTGCCAAGTTATTTGATAGTAATGATAAGGTAGAAGGTGTCAACTCTTTTATGTCAAGAAGCAAGCCAAACTGGCATGATAATTGATTCAAAATCCAATTACTAAATGCCAAGCAATTGAAAATACTGCCACATCACACATTGCGTGAGCAAGCCATGGAACCCAAATGCTCCTGCTTGTCATGTAAAGCCAAGAAAAGGTTATTCCGCCAATGAATAATCCAAGTGAACATAAGAAATTGCCTAATGGGCTAATGAAATATGATAATGCGATAGTATGATGAATGGTAAAAATTAGGGCAGATAGGATAATTGGTAACCAATAACCGCCAATAATTTGTTCTAATTTTGTCGTCAAGAACCACCTAAAAAGATATTCTTCAAGGACCGAATTAACAAATATCCAATAAATTACTGCGATAAAAAAAATCTTTTTATTGGTTAGTCCTACAGGCTCTAGAATCGATTTGAGGTCAGCTGAACTCAATAATTTGTCACCAAGCAAAAAATAAGCACAATATATTATTATGCACATTAAAAAACCTAGTAGCGCAGAAATTTTCCAACCACCAAGATTAGCAGTTGAATATGAAACAGGTTGTTTCTCGACAACTAAATACCAAAATGCCGGTAGTCCAAACATCCAAACTTTGGTTACAAAAAATACGATTATTGCCAACAATCCCGCTTGATAAACAAACCCTGTTACTACAGAAATTGTCGGCGCTATTGCGGCAAGGGTAAATCCAAGCAGAGCCAATTTTAGGTTATTATCGACGACCCTAGAATGGTTATTAACCATTATCTCAATCCTCATCCATTTGCATTTTTAGTGCTGCTAAGGCATCGCTAGCATTTGGGTTTGGCAAAGGCGGTAATGGCATGGAACCGTCTGGCAGTGGTGGTAATGGCATTCCAGGAATTCCTGGTAGTTCGGGTAACTTTGCTTTCTTTTCTACCTCTTCAAAGCCAGAATCTAACGGTGTTCTCAATTTCAAAATACTGGTTTCGTCTAATCTGATAAATGTCGCTCCGTAGACATGACCTGCCTGTGGCTTGAGAGGCTCTTCCAAGATATTTTGTCCGTGGTCTGGATTTTGTAACACCCCAACGATATCCTCTCCCTCATTATGTTGTTCCCACATTTTCACGGTAGAAGCACGGATTTCAGCGAGTTGAT
>CAXHFO010000112.1:0-5814 GCA_964015895.1 uncultured Candidatus Poseidoniales archaeon | reverse complement strand
TAAACAATAAAATGAATGGAAATAAGCACCACGTGGCGAATATAGAAAATATTCCCTCACCTGTTTGATTACTTACTTCTTGATATCCCAATATGAAACAACATATTGCTAATAATAACAAAATTGTTTCCATCATGTGTGGATATTTACGACCAATTGTTTCAGCACGGCCTGATAGTGTAGACGCCTGATTAGACATTAAAACACCTACAAATCAAGGTCAGATAATTTAGATTCAAGATTATCAAGTGCCGAATTTGTTACCACGTCTGGTTCGCTTCTGTGTTGCCAGGAAGCATCAATTCGGGCAAGTTCGGCTTCCAACTCCGCTCTCTCATCATCATCACTAATTGGTTGTAATTCAACAAATTCAACCTCATCTTCATCATCGCCGGGTGAATCTTCTGGCAACTCTAAGGTCTCCCAACCGTCTTCATCAACTGAAACGGAACTGACTTCTGCCTCTGGCATTACCTCTCCGGAAATATTTGATTCCATGTGTTTGACCATTTCCTCATCGATAGGAGTTTTTTGGGCTGGGTCGATTACTTCTCTTTCATACGGTAACAAACCGTCTCTTTGGAAGTCCCATAATAGTCCGCTTGGAGAACCTCCTGCCAATCCAGACGCATCTATTTGAGTAATCAATTCTTCAAGCACTCTGGCGGTTTCCTCCAGTGCGATTGCCTCACCAGCATCCCTTTGATCCGATTCTAGATAGATATCGTCAAGTGCTTTTTGGATAAGTTTTCTTGTGGCTTGAGCGATATAAGGTAAGGATTCTGGACGGTTACAATTCGACATTAAGTTTTCAACTTCTTGAGGTGGTGCGCCTAGTCTGGTTAATTGTTCTAGAACATTTCTAAGCCTCCTTAACATAGTAATAGAGTGATCATAATCCTCTAGAAGACGTTCTAAATCAACAACTAAATGGCCAACAGTCTCTCCAAGTTGATGTTCCAACCTTTGTTGCACTGACCACCTTGAGAGTCCTCTAACAGCACCAGCGGTTTGTGGCACTTGTCTCTCTAACAATTCCATAACTTCACTTGATAATAGATAACGCGGAGTTGCTGCTACGTGATCTACGGTCTTTTGAATAACTTGTAAGGCACGCTCGACCGCTCTATCGAGTAAGGTTACAGAGTAACCCAAACTCCTTGACCGCTCTAGTCGTTCTAGTACTGGTGCTAGTCCCTCAAAGGTCGAAGCGTCGTCTAGTAGAGCTTGTGCAAGTGGTTCTTCAGCCAGTCTTGCTCTAATTCTTTCCGCTTCATTGATATCTGCCAAAGCCTCTTCATGAGCTTCTGCTAACTGTTTAGCATTCTCCACAAGAATGGTTAATTCACCCTCTGCATGACCGCGTTTAGCACCTAAATCTCCTAATTCTCGAAGCAGGTTTCTGCGCTCTTGCATTAATTGCCGCATTTCACCTTGAATCTGCGCGAAGCGAGCTTCATCGGTACTCAATCTAATTCTTTCATCCTCTGCCCTACGCCTAGCAACTTTTGCTTCAGATTCAATTATTTCTAATTCAGATTTGCTCTTATTGACTCGCTCTTCCTCTTTCATTGCTTCTGCCTGAGCACGAGCATGCCGTTCTCTAGATGCTGCGACTTGTTCCTGTAAGACTCGTAATCTGCGTTCATCATCCTCAGTTTGTTGCCTTATGCTGCCTAATTTTTCACTTGCGGATGATAATTCTGCGTTTAATCCAGCCTCTTTAAGTGACATATCTTCAATTGATTGGCGTAGTTTGTCACTTGATTCGGTCTCACCAAGGGCCTTGGCTAATTCTGTAGCTCGAACACTTACTTGATGTTCTAGTTCATTCACTCGCTTAACCAACTTATCGGCCCTAGTCTCTGCTTCATCTGTTCGATTTCTTGCTTCAGCTAATTCAACCTGCATTGTATTAATTTCGGAGTTGACACTCTCAACACTCTCAACCTGCATATTTCTAGTTTCAATCGCTTCTCTAGTTTTAATTTCAGCAGCTTTTCTAGATGCATCAGCAGAAGATAGTTTTGAATTTAGCAATGATTTTTCTTTTTCTAATTCATCAATCTTTAGCTCAGCAGATTCTAATCTTCTGCGCAGACCGGCATCTATACCTGGTGCGGGGGTGAGTTCTACCTGTTCCAGACCTTTACTAATCTCATCCTTGGTCTGAACAAATTTAGTTTTAGCCCGTGCGAGTCTCAGACCTTCCATACCAATCTCAAAGCCAATAAGTGAATTTAGGCGGTTAGCAAGATTTGCCCTACGGCTTTCTGATTTAGTCCTAACTGTAACGAGTAAATCTCTGAAGTATGATAGGCTAAAGTCGTTGATAGTTCCTGATTCTCTGGTAAGGATTGTCCCCGCTGGCAAACGATGCAAACGAATTACTCTTCTAGCTTCAGTAAGTCCAAGCATTGCTTCCTCAAACGAATCAGTAGTTGGTGCAAAGATTCCTACTGGAATTCCTCGGGACAAAATTAAACTCACTGCTTTGGAAGACTTACCAGATTGAATGTGTCCCGTAACGCCTTCCTCAATAGCATCGGTTAGCATAGAAAGTACTGCATCTGCACCACCTTTACCCTCTCGTAAAATGAATCCATCAGGCAATGGTTCGCCAAATCCTGGGCCGGTCGAGACTTCTCCTTCGAGAGCCGCTGCTGCTGCATTGATTATTCTTGTATGATCTGCGTTTGCCTCAGTCCATGCTGCGATTGCAATCTCACCTGTGTGAGCAAGCAGTAAAGCACCATCACCAGTATGCAAAGTCCAATGTCCCCCGTCAGCAAATCCTAGCCCTTGTGCTAATTTTTCACGTCCTGCAATTGTTTCGCCGACTTCCTTTGCGAGGGTTTCGCCATCTGTTGGCAAATCCCCTGCTGAATCAATAAGCATACCAGCATCGACAGCAATTGCTCCTCTAACCACAATATTATCCACTAATTTGGCCAAAACGACCGACAAATCTCTCGATAGTAGACGTTCAACGGAATCGCCCTTTGGCATTAGGCCTTGGGCATCCACTGGGTGTTCAAATGCTTCTGGAATAACCTCAGCAACTGAACCCAGACCTGTCATAGAATAACTCTGAGCTTCATGCCGACACATTCCTTCTGCTTCGATTTCAAGCAGGCGTTGCTTGGCTTCTGCTCCACCAAGAAGAATAGATGCTTTTTGGCTTTCTGCTAGATACCCCACTACGCGACCGGCTCGGACTATTCGGTGACCTGCGGGAGTCTTACGCTTTCCAATCCAGGTAGTTATCACGCCATGCTCGAAGGTTTGAATTGCCCCCTCTGATACATCAATTTCGGTTTCTACGGCTATTCCTTTTGGTAAATCAAACATAATATCACATCATTGGAGTGGTTGCTAATATTCTTCGGTTTCTATCTAGAGCATGGCGCCACTGGGCTAGACGGCCTCCTTGGCCGGCTAGAACTGTGATTCTGCCCGGTCCGGCTATATCGATCATCATTCGGCTTTCACCTTCAGACCAAATCTCGTACAATGTTCCTAACTCTAGGGATGAGCATAACTCAACAGCAGTGTTTACTGACCGTAGAGCCTGTTCAACAGGAGGTACTTGCCCCTCGCTGCCAACACAAGCTAGCAAGTTACCAGACTCATCGAGTAGCATTGCTTGCTCAACTCCTTCAGTCTTAGTTAAACCAGCTAGAACTCGTTGTAACATGGTCGCTCAAAATGTCCGTGAGCGTTGTAGGCTTCAAGAAGTTTTGCGTTTTTTCCCCCCTACGGGGGGATTTAAGGGGTAAAATCAAATCTCCAACTGGGTTTGAATAATAAATCTCGCGGAATGTGGTCTATTAGGTCTTTTCCGCGCCATAATTTTGCCACACAACTCAGACATGTTATGACTTTCATTGGAATAATTTTTCCAATTGTAAATTTGATTTTCTAATTGATAAATTATTGTTAGATAATTTGGCTCGCAGGTAGCATAAACATGCGATGAACTCAAACACTAGACGGTTTACGACATTTCATGGCAGGCAAAGTTGGCGGTCTTGAAATCCCCTCTTGTGATTCCTGCGATAAGCCAGCATTACTGGAACAAGCGTATTCTGGCCGTATTCTTTGTGGGCAGCACCTCGCCAAATCTATCCGTAAAAAAATTGCCAAGGAGCTAAGAAAACAATTAATCCTAAAAAAAGGTCAAGAAACCACAATTTTCGTTGCAATATCGGGCGGCAAAGACTCGGCAGTATTGCTGCATGCATTAGTTGACATTCTTGGAGTGCGCCCTGATGTCAAGATTATTGCTGGCACAGTTGATGAGGGAATCGATGGATACCGGCCGCCGTCACTGCAATGTGCTGAAGATCTGTGTAAGACTCTTGGAGTGGAGTTCATTACTGTATCTTACAAACAATTAGGTTTTGAAGAGATGGACACCGTTGCCGAACTTATCCCTGGTATGACTAAGAATAACCCTGGTGCACCGGGAATGCCTTGCTCTTATTGCGGAGTATTTCGCCGCCAGGGTATCAACCATCTAGCAAAAAAGGTCAATGCTGATGTTATGGCGCTTGGTCATAATTTAGATGATATGGCTCAAACCGTATTAATGAATATGTCAAACGGCGATTTAGAAAGAACCCTTAGATTAGCCCCACACACCAATACCCCCATTGATGGCCTACCCCCTAGAATTGTGCCACTCAGATGGATACCAGAGCAGGAGGTTCACCTTTATGCAGTACACAAAAATCTACCAATCCATCATGAAGAATGCCCACATGCTAGAGGAGCCCTTAGATGGCGCCATAGAGAAATGGTTGCTACTATGGAGGCAGATGTACCAGGTACTCGACACGGACTTTTGCGTATGGCAGATAATGTCAAAGAATTGCGTAAACAAATAGTTGAGTTGGGCGGACACGAAGCTCGACCAAGCCCGCCAAAGGAATGCCCTGTTTGCTCGTCAATTACTTCAAACGACCAGTGTAAGGCATGTGAAATGCGTGCAATGGTCAAAGACGAATTAGCAAACTGAGATTTATTCTTGACCGACTAATTTGTAGTCATCAGAAAGTGGTGTGGCGCCGGTTTCCATTGAGATTATTTGACCATCTTGGAAGCGCATAAATGACATTACTGCTTCCGAGTCAGAGCCGTTGGCAAAGTGAACAATTGCATGTGCAACGCCAACTTCATCATTTTCGAACAAAATTCTGTTTGCTTCGGATTTTGGAGTACCATCGCCGGCAACAAATCCAAGGATATCGGACTTACTCATGGTAAATCCTCCAACATGTGGATTAAAGACGCAATCATCATGGATTAATGCTCTAAGTGCGTCGACATCTCCGTTTTCCCAAGCTTCATTATAGGCTGTAATTATAGACATGATTCGGCCAATGTCAGATAGTGTTTAAACTAGTCGTATGTAGAAAAATGATAAGGTGTCGACTCAACCGTTGTTTAGGGGTGATTAATCATGGTGAGTTTAGCTGAGGTCAAAGATGCACAAAGAGCATGGGGTGAGGGAATTGTGGCGATAGCTACAGCCCATACAAACGGTGGTGATTATGTCGGTCTAGCAACTGATCATGTCAACACATTATACGCTTACCAAATGGGACCAGTATTATTCAAACCCACCCTTGCTGCTACCGATCAGTTTAGACCAACGTTTGAAACCGCACTATCGTATTTTGTTGCCTCAAATAATGCCTGCCCAGAAGACCAAGGATTTGCTATCAAAGGATGGACCAATGTTCGCTTTGAAAACTCTGATGTAATTATTGATGGCAATACAGCCTTAGCAATGGGGAATTATTTTTTCAC
>CAXHFO010000111.1:0-5916 GCA_964015895.1 uncultured Candidatus Poseidoniales archaeon | reverse complement strand
GTAGAGGTATATGATGAATATTGGAATAGAATAATGGTTCCTCAAAATGCACGAGTTGATACAACAGACCGCGGAGATGTCACCTATTTGGGTGACGGGGTATGGGAATTAGAAACACTAGACAAAGGGGCTCATTCTGCAACCATAGTCGTGGGTTCAATTACCGAAACTTTCACTTATGATGTAGAAGGAAATTTTGCCGGATTCTTTGCTGCAGGTGGACCGCTATACTATGTTGGTGCAGGGCTAATCGGACTTATTGTTGTGGCTCTGCTGGTATTCTTGGTAAGATTAGTACGTGGTGAGGGAGAATATTATGATGAGGATGAGGAAGATGATTACTCGTATGATCAGGACGCTAAACCAACCAAAGACTTCACAAAGACGACAATTAGCAACACTCCAGTTGTACCTACTCCACCAACAAGACCTCCAAGTCAGCAGGAAGAGGTTGCCGAAGAGCCTGAAAATATCGAAGAGGAAGACCTCAGTTGGGCTGTTGACTATCGCATGGAAGATGATGGTACTGAATGGGGTCAAACCGATGATGACATCTGGTATTATCGTGAGTCAGGTAGCGATGAATGGGTTGAATGGACTGAGTAAGTATAGGTGATTAATATGCGAACAAAATTGATTCCAATATTCATTATTGTGTCTATGATGTTAAGCATGATGCCGCCGACAGATACATCTACAACATTAGAAGATGAATCAACAGTATTTCACCAAGGTTCATCTGCCGTAAGAGTGCAGATTTCTTCTCCAGCGTTTACTATTAGTGCTGATGAAGTGATTACCTTTTCTGCCACTTTGTATGATTCAGTAAATAGCGTAGTGGCTGGAGAAATCATTTGGTCAAGTGCAAATGGTACTATTACCGGTGATGGAACATTTTATCCTTGGAATGCAGGAGTAATCACCATCCAAGCTAGACATACAAATCTAACAGATGAATTTAACATCACTGTTACTCCAGGAATTGGGCAATCCTTAGAGATTTCAATTTCCACGGGTCAAGTTTTGCAAAATAATATTCTAACTGCTAATTTAATAGACGCAAGGGGTAATCCAAACCCTACTGACCAAGCAGCCTGGAGTATTGATGGTCAATATTTTGGGCAGGGTAATCCAGTATGGATTCCACTCGATATTGGTGTATACCAGCTAACTGCAAGGCTCTATCAAATGGAAGTCACTGCTCCTATTGAGGTGGATTCTGGAGATCCATACCAATTTGTCTTTGATCCAAATATTGTGATTCAAAGCAATTCTGAGACTCAACTTGAACCTATGTTAGTTGATGCAAATGGGTTTGCTATGGACATAAATCTTGCTGGCTCTAAGACATGGATAGTCGAAAATGGTTCTGTGAATTCGACAGGTGTATATTTTGCAACTCATCCTGGAAGTTGGAACATTACTGTATCTGCTGGACCGGTTTCGGGGTCTGGTATTCTTACAGTGGTGCCATCTGATGCAACCACTTCTGCACTAGCTATTATTCCAAATGAGCCATTTTACACGGCTGGTGAACAGTATGAGGTAGCTGCATATCGTACAGATATATTTGGCTACTCTGGTTTGATTACTCCACCATTAGCCAATTTTTCTGTTTCTTCAGGGACGCTTAGTCAAGATTCTGGTAAGGTATATTGGACGCCAATGTCGATGGGCAGTCAATCAATAACAGTAATTGATTCAGGTATTGAGTCAACTGTTTCGGTTAATGTTGTTCATGGTCTAGCAATCGATACAAGGCTAGTATTTTCACCTAATAATTTAGCAGTCGGTCAACAATCGACTATGATAGTCCAAGCTTATGACTTAGCAGGCAATACTTGGAATGTTAACGGCACCATCGATGTATTGATTGGCAATGTTTCTGCAATTACTAACCATGATACTTACTACACTGTTGTACCTGATTCTGTTGGAGCATTTGCGATAAAGAGTACTTGGTTTGATTCGATCTCTGGTATCGTTTTCGAATCTCAAGATATCAAGCAAGTAGGATTTGGCGATTTGGCAAAAATTGAGTTGGAAGGTCAGGGTGCAAAAATCCCCATAGATGAGCCGTTTGACCTAAATCCACGCTTCTACGATTCATACAATAACGAATTAACTGGCATATTCGTTAACTGGACTATCGATGGAGAAGACCAAACATTGGCTATGTCGTTACTCGATTACAACTGGATTCCTTCCTCCATCGGCAGTCATGAAATACAAGCAAATGCAGCGGGTATTTTCTCAGTGGTATCACTAACTGTTACTGCAGGAGATGCTCGGAGAATTGTTACTAATCAAGAGACAGGGTTTGTGGTAAACTCTGGTGAAGAATCAGATTTATATGTTGAAATCGCCGATTCTAGAGGCAACTATGCCCCGGCAGAATCGGTGATAATGAGTCTTAATTCCTCAATTGGTACTCTAGAGCCTTCAATAGCAGGTAGGGGTTATTGGACATTTACCGGCAAAACTGCTGGCCAGTTCACTCTGACCTTAACCCAAGATGATGCGGTCCACAGTATTGCTTTGACGATAAATCCGGGTCAACCAGTACAGATATTTGGCGAGGTTGAAATTCGTGATTACCAGCAAGGAGATGTTGCATTACTCGTTGTCTATGGTGTGGATAGTAATGGTAATATTGTTTCTGTCGAGCCTGAAAATACCTCGATAAGTTGTACCTCAGGTCCAGATAAATACATCACTGAAGATACATGGGAACTGGAAATAAGTAAATCAGGCTTAGACAGGTCATGTAGTATTATTTGGAACGGTCTAGTTACTCAGGCATTCTTTGATGTTGAATCAGTATTACTTGGCGGTGCTATTGGTTCAACGAATACTGCAATGACTATTGCGGCAATTTTACTCGGTCTAATTCTTGTAACGATGGTAGTGTTAGTTCGTAAGGCTAACTATGAAGTTGAGGAAAGCGACGAATGGTTTGACGATGACGAATATGACGACGAATATGACGACGAATATGATGACGAAGATGATGACGAAGATGAAGCAGTTCAACCAGCAGTTGTAAATCAACCGCAGCAGCAGCCTTCCAAGCCCTCAGGACCGACAATATCCGATCAAGAAAGAACAAGACTTGCGACAGAAGCAGGTAAATTAGGGGTAATGCAAGCAATCGAGCAAACTAAGCAAGGTGCAAGCGGTTGGTATGTTGATGTTAGTGGAGAAATCCAGTATTGGAATGTCGGTGCTGATGGTTCTTGGTCTAGAGGTCAATGAATAGAAGAAACACTATTCCTCAGATAACCCTTCAAATGAGGTAAAGAATTCATTGATGTCAATTACCCCATTTTCATCATCATCTGACTTGTGGAAGATAGACCTAGATTCATCGACTGTGTATTTGAAACCCAGTGCAAGTAAGGCGTTTTGGAATTCTCTTACGTTTAGATGTCCTTTGCCGCCAAAGTCAGCCGCATTAAATGCTGCAAGTCGACGTTCGTGTTCAGTAACACTAGTTCGGCTGAATTGTTCTCTAAAAGTCGCAATAGGAGTTTTATCAGAGGCGATGTAATGTTTTCTACCATACAGGTAGTAAGTAGCTAAACCGGTAACTATTGCCACACCACCACCAATAAAAGCCTTTGAACCCATTAGGATAATCAAAAATGCGCCAGCGATTATACCCCACAATTGCATGTAAGGATAGAGTGGACCCTTGTAGGCTGGATTCCAGTCATATCTGTAACTTGTTTGTCTAAGGACAATAACACAAGAATTAATCATCATGAAAATCATTATTTTGAAACCCGATGCTAATTTTACTACATCTTTTAACGGGACAAATAGTATCGCTACAGCCATGGCAATACCGGTTATAATAATCGGTATGTGAGGCGTTTCAAACTTGACACTAACATCTTCAAGCGGCTGAGGTAGTAGGTTATCTCTAGCCATAGCAAACAGGAATCTCGATGACGCTAAGATGCCGGCTAGAGCCATTGAAATCATCGTTAAAACAGATAATATTGCGGCCATAACACCAAATTCAGTGTTGACTACATGTACAGCAAAGACATAGATTGGATCTTCCACAACTTCTCCATCAACAATCCACCACTCTCCCGGAATACTCGCCATCATCAAAAACGCAATGAGTGTGTAAATTACGGTCGCAATTAGTAATGACAGCATGATGCCGGCGGGGAGATTTTTTTCCGGCTGCTTTACTTCTCCACCGATTGCTGCTACTTTGGTAACACCAGCATAGGCAACAAATACGAATGCGGCAGTTTCAGCGAGTGTCCAAATATCAGTACTAAATGCTCCATCTATTGGTCTATTAGCATCAAAGTTTGGAGAAAACAAAGATGCTATACAGATAAACATTAACAACGCAACAGTCATTATGACAATAGGAGTTTGGATTGCTTTTACTTTAGATACTCCAAGAATATTAACGATGGTAATTAGGACCAATGCTGAAATTGACAGAATCATTATGTCTATTTCAAAGTCAAAATATGTTGTTACTGCAACAAAATATGCGGAAAACCCAATCAAGGCAAAGGCTGATTTTAACAGGAATGAGGCCCATAGGCCCATCCCGCTGACTGTTCCTATCATTGGCCCATAGGTCCGCTCTAAGAATACGTATGAACCACCACTGGTTGGCATTCCTGAGGAAAGTTCAGATTTAGATAATGCTCCAGGCAAGACTACTGATGCTGCTAGTAAAAAGGCCAACCATATACCCGGCCCCATGATTTGGGCAGCAAATGTCGGTGTAACGAATATCCCAGGCAACATAGCCGAGAGTGATATGATTACAACGCCAGCCAGGCCAATGGTCCTTGCCAAAGAACCTTTGATTTCTTCGGTGGCTCCCTTGATGTCGCCTTTTACTACGCTTTTGATAATTTTTTCAACAGTATTTTTTGCCACATAACCCCTCCGATTTACGATACCAAATGACTGATTGATTAACGATAGGCAGACCTAGATTATATTCTATTGCCTAATATTTGGCTTTGAACTTCCGGTATTAGGTAATTTATATCTTAGCGATTACTTTCATTTCAACAGCGATTGGTGTTGGTAGTGCCCGAATTGCCAGTGTAGTTCTGGTTGGCCCAACCTTACCAAGCGTTTCAGCCCAGACCTCGTTATAGCCCTTGAAATCGCGATCCATGTCAATTAAGAATGAAGTAACATCTAAGACATTGTCAATCGATGAGCCCGCTTCTTCTAGAATACGCGAGATATTATCAATTACTGCATGCGTCTGGGCTTTAATATCATAATCAAGGGATTTTCCATCACCGTCATGGATAGGTCCACCCGGTATTGCATTAGTGCCCGGTTGCCTTGGGCCAACACCAGAGAGGTATAGCAAGTCACCAACTCTTCTAGCATGTGGATATGCGCCAACTGGCTTAGGTGCGGCATCGGTATTCACTGAACCTTCGGCATTTGTTGGGTCCCAAAGTTCAGGTCCGCTATCATTAGCAGTTGGAGTCTTTTCGCCTTCAGTTGAAACCATGTTATCTAATACGCCTCTTTCTCCGGAGAATACCTCTACTTCGTCTTCGTCATATTCCTTGTCTCCTACTCCCGAAGGTGTTGGATTAAGGTGGACAACTGCGCATCCAGCGCCATGAATTGCTTCGTACGCCAACACTTCTCCAGTCAGGTCATTGCGGTTTTCGTTCATTGCTGATAGCCACCACATCGGCTTGAAATTGACTACTTTTTGTACGCGAATTTGTTGTTGAATTGTCCGGGATAATTGACCGACATCTTCCAATCTACCTTCCTTCAAGAATTCTAATATTTTCCTATTCCATTCATCATCTTTCAGCGAATGAATCCGGTCATCTTTTGCTTCGATATGTTCGGTAAACATCCGATTAGATAGGGACATTGCGGTTATCGCAACAG
>CAXHFO010000110.1:0-5959 GCA_964015895.1 uncultured Candidatus Poseidoniales archaeon | reverse complement strand
GTATTCCGGTAACACCGCCACTTAATGCTAGAGTTACGCCACTTAGAGCATGAATTTTCCCATATGTCTTTGAAACATTTTCAATTAATATAACTGGGGCTTCTTGTTCTGGAGCCCATTCTTTGACTTCAGGTTGGCCTTCTTGATGAAAATCTGGCATCATTCTCTAGTCACCTCCATTGAAGCTACTCTTGATGACATAATGTAAATGAAAAAGGCATTCATCAACACGATGGAAGCAAACGACCATGTCCAAGAATATTGATCATAGGTAGTCTGAGTACCGATTAATGCTTGGCCTACATGTGCTAAACAATCATAGGGAGAGAGCAGATACATAATGTCTCTTTCGAACAGGTTTGATACTAAAATAGCCAAGGTTTTTGTCCCCAAAACAATGGCTACTAAGCCAATTCCCGGGAAGAATTTACCCTTAGAAACACTGGACAAACCTAGACCGATACTGGTGTATGTTATGACCAACATTAGACCGCCAATAAATGCGGCAATGAATAATGGAAAGGTATCAATAATCCAAGCCCAGCCTCGTCCCATTGCAACAATTTCCACGAAATAGTAAATCATTAAAGTGAACAATACGACAATGGCTTGAATCATTGCTACCGAGATATATTTCATCATCAAATAGTCAAAACGGCTGATTGGACGGGAGAAATATAATGCTGAGGTCCCATGGTTGCGATCCTCGGAAATCATTCCACCGACAAGTAGGGCAGCAAGGATTGGAAAATATAGAACGTTGCGCGGAAAGAATCCAAGAACGTGAGCATAAAGATTGTCTCGATTAACTCCCCACATTGTATGTAATTCGGGACTACCAATCAGTGACGAAAGTAGTGTTAAGGCAACATCTCCTAGCGAAGCAATAAACACTAGCACCATGAATAGTTTCGTTGGCCAACCCCATGGTCGATGACCCTTACGGAATATCCCCAAAACATGATGCCTTAGTATAGCCCAGTTACGCATCCACCGGGGATTTAAAGCTCCATTCCACGGGCGATATATTTGTTCAAAGACATAACCAACTGTGGCATTATTTGTTGCCACTTGAGCGGTTGCCGATTCGTCTCCATCACGTGACCCCCACGCTGCATCCATTCTGCCTTGACCAGTAACTGGAGTGGTTTCAGTGAAACTAATGTCAGCATTATCTGGTGTTTCAGTAATAGTTTGTTCATCCATCAAGACCCACCCCCCATATATCCTGGAGCGTCAACTTGCCGGGCTTGGACTGGACTGCGCAGCAGATCTTCACTGGTTTTGATTTCATAGCCAAGGTTCTCCATTATCACAATGAATAAATCTTCTAATGAAGCTTCATATTCATGCATGCGGCGAATTTGGGAACCAACCTCGGCCGCACAAGTAAGAATCTTGGTGGTCGTATCTTCATTTTCATGGAGAATTCTCATAATACGCCCTTCTCTCCTAACAACCATATCCATTGACAACATCTTTTCTTCTAACTTAGAAGCATTACCCCACACATGGATTTCTATTTCTCGATCGATATCTTTCAAGTCAGCAATTTTACCTTGAGCAGCGAGTTTACCCTTGTGTAATAACACCATATTTTCGCATACTCTTTCAACGTCATCCATTAAATGAGAGGCCATCATTACTGAACGATCGCCAGCATTGACCATGTTTTGCAACGTACTAATCATGAATTCTCTGGCAACTGCGTCAAGTCCATTTGAGGGTTCATCCGCAATAATTAATTCTGGGTCATGAATAATGCTACATGCCAACTTAGTTGCCTGTTTCATACCAGTTGAAAAACCACCTATATTGCGATACCTCTGCTCGCCAAGACCAACATATTGCAGGACTTCGTGGGCTCTAGACATAGCCACAGTAGGATTCATGCCAAGTAATTCACCGGAGTATTTTACTTGATAAATCGCTTCCATTTCTGGATTTAATGCATCATACTCTGGCATATAACCAATTCTTGATCTAATTGCCGGACCTTCTGTTCTGATGTCATGACCAAGAACATGTCCCTCTCCTGAAGTGGCTTGGATCAAACCAAGAATAGTCTTGAGAAATGTCGACTTGCCCGCACCATTGGGTCCGAGCAAACCAGTGGCGCCCTTTTTGACTTTGAGATTCAAATTTTCCAATGCCATATGAGGCCCATAGGACTTGCAAAGGTCCTTGGTATGGATGAGGTACTCATAGTCAGACATGGTGTTCCCATTACACCGAGATAACAGACGCCATTTGAATACTGCGCTGTAATGACTAATTTATTACTCGAGTTTTATTCCGTCACGTGTTTTGACAGCAACGCCCTTTTTCATTAATGAAACCTCATTTGCCGTGCATTGAGACACACCATGTCCAATTAACTCACCAGACTCATTACAAATAAGACAAGCTTCCCCGGGTCGCAGCCAGGGGTCACAAGCAGTAGTGAAACCATGAAACACATTACGACCTTTACGAACAAATGGTTCTGCATCAGAATTAACTACAATTATTGCCAGACCTTCTCCAGAATATGGATTGATTTCAGTCGCTCCGAACTGTTTAGGCAATTGTCTTCTGCGACGGGAAAATAATTCAATTGCTCCAGCATTGTTAAGCGACAGGCCTCCATCACCTAATCTAAAACTTGACAGGTGAGTTCCAGAAGCTGAAAGCACATTTTTAATTCGCCCATATTTGTTGACATTAAAGTTCAGATTTGCCGATAATTCATGAGCAGTTGCGTGATCTATGTTGAATAATACAGCAAATTTATCAGCGGCCTTTAGTCTGTTTAGTTGTAACCTTGCGAGTTTAAAATCTTCATCAGAACCAATGACCATCATGCCTTCGATCAGTTCACAATCAATGGTCAAGCCCGCGTTAGTTAATTTCTCGTAAATTCTTGATTCAAGATTATCTGCCCGTAATTCAATTGGAATAATTGAACGGCCTGTTAAACCAAGTGATTCAAGTTCTTGAGTAACCCCAACCATATCCAACTTATTTTTCCAAATCCAGTCTGGCCCTTCCACATGACAAAATGGATTTAAGTCCTCCAAACTGTAAGGCATAAGCCCTATTGGAGTGTTGATCAACACTTCAACACCAGGAATGAGATGAAGAAGTTTAGCAACTACTTTGTCACATTTATCTCTCCAAGGTCCAGAATCGCCATAGAAGACAATCACATGTTCACTTCCAATTCCCGCAACACCTCTTTGATGCCAGCGTTGAGCCAAGAGATTTTTGGCGGCGATTATATGTGGCCGATTTATTGTATCCATGCTGCCCCATTGTTCTCCACCTTTACGTGGAGTCAATTGGGAATTTACCACCCATTGCCAACTATCTTCAAATGATCCGATACTACTGTAATCCTTTGATGCTGTTGTCTCATCTAACGGTATTTCATTGCTGATAAATTTGGTAAATGATGCTGTTGCTGGGTTGGTTGAAAGCCACAAAAACGCATCTCTAAGCGCTGGGTGTTGATGGCTTCGTTGTTCTACTAGACGCCATATAGTCCCATCCCTAACCGCTTGGCGACATCGAGCCAATTCTGCTAGCGTAATTTCTAAGTTATATTTGGAGAGCAATTTCATCCGTTCAACTTTTGGCAGCTTTCTCACTGACTCTGGGGTAAATCCACTAATACACGGCATCATTATTGGCCATTCAATCAATCCTTCCAATTTCTCTGTACCCCAAGGTGACAAAATTCTGCCATCTCTAGCAAATAATGCATAGGCAGCCGAGTCGAATAGATCAGCACCTAGAGCGATTGACATCGGGAACAACATTGGATGACCACAACCAAACATATGTACAGGTCTATTGGAGGGCAAAAAAGGTAAAGTTGACATCATAATTTTAGCATACTCGCGATACCTATGTTGTTCCATAACTGGTACAATACCTCCGATTGGATGTACAGAAAAATCAAACTTTGCCATTTCAGTGGCCGATTTGCGCCGTAATTCCGGGAATAATCCTCCTTGAATTGGCCCGTTTAGCATAGTATCTTGCGATGTTTCGATGCTCACTGGAGCACGTACAATTGTTTCATCAACTGCGGCTTCAACTTCTGAATGTTTCATATCTGGTCGAGAAAATACATCCAACATTGTAGCAATATCCACTCCAATCGCCCGTTGAAATTCAACAATCTCTTCAACTCCAACCTCAATGTCTCCGTAAATGTATGACTGAAAAGTTCCAGAATCAGTCATGATTATGCCCGGATAATCTATTAGTTCATGCACTCCATCAGCAATTGCTTTTTCTCTGAGATTATCGTGCTTCCAAATGATGTAAGAGTTAGTAATTAGTGCCCCTATGCCGTATCTGTCCCACATTTCACGAGGCTCGATTGTTCGTATGTTTGGGTTGATCACGGGGAGTAATGTTGGAGTTTCTAAGATCCCGTGTTTGGTATGCAGTTTACCTAATCGAGCCCTACCGTCTCGGTTAGTAATTTCAAATAAGCCTTCATCACCCACTTTGCAAGGATTTGGATTTGGTCTAGGCTCATCTGACCATACAGGCATGGTGCCCGCTGCAGTCAACATGATTTGAATTCATCCGTCAATACCGGTGACTAAGCTGAATTAAACAAATTCTACATTTCCATGAGCAAGGATAAATTCTCTACCTAATTCATCGAAGGTATCTAACAGATTTTTCGAGTACCTGATTCTAAGCACTTCATCATCTGCTTCTAAGTCAGCCTTTATTCCATCAAGCGTACCAGGGGCGGCTCCGCATGACAAACAAGCCCCTGTCAAGTCAAGAACCAAATCTAATTGATTCACACCATCAATTGATTCCTCATGGTATGATTGGACCGCAATACCACCACCATGTCCATCCAAGGCAGCCCTTACTGGGCCCAATCTAGCAAGCAATGCAGGTACAAAATCGTCATTTTCAACAAGTTTTAGCAAGGATTCTTTTTTCAACCTTGCTTCTTCTTCTGGATCGGTAGATTCAGCGATTCGTTTTTCCGCTTCATCGGCAATTGACTTACTGGCTTGAGCAGCATATTTTGCAATCAAGTCATCCTCTGCCATATTATTGCTAATTTGTAGTGGTTCTTCACTCTTTGCTATTTATTTAGGCCACCCTAAAACCGTGATACTCCGTCGCAATGTATTACACTCATTGATAAAGGAGAATCATGTGGTGTTGACTGGTGGGAAGATGTCAGAAGTGATATTAGATATCAAAAATCTTCACGTTTCTGTTGAAGGGACAAAAATCATCAATGGTGTTGATCTAATTATCAAGGAAGGAGAAATACATGCCATCATGGGAAGAAATGGTGCTGGAAAATCAACTCTAGCCCACGTTCTGATGGGGCACCCAGCCTACGAGATCACCAAAGGGGAAATTCTGTATCGTGGCAAGCCAATTGACGAATATGAGGTATTTGAGAGAGCCAGAGCAGGAATGTTTCTGTCTTTCCAGTATCCTGCATCAATTCCTGGCGTGCAAGTTGGTAACTTCCTCAAGAAATCAGTAAACAATGTCAGAAATGAAAAAGTCAAAGCGCGTGAGTTCCGCAAAGAACTAAACGCAGCAATGGAGAAACTAGGCATGAACAAAGGATTCCTTTCAAGATATGTCAATGATGGTTTTAGTGGCGGGGAAAAAAAGCGGTTAGAAATGTTGCAAATGATGTTGTTAAAGCCAACACTAGCACTACTTGATGAGACTGACTCCGGTCTAGATATCGATGCACTAAAACTTGTTGCGAAAGGCATAACAGAGACTGCAGAAGAAACTGGTTTTCTGGTGATTACCCACTATCAAAGACTATTAGATTTAGTCAAGCCTAACTATGTTCACGCTATGATCGATGGAAAGTTTGTCAAATCAGGCGGCCCAGAATTAGCGCTAAAATTAGAAGCTCAAGGTCTGTCTCTTATACACATCTGACGCTGCCGACGAAGGTTCGAGT
>CAXHFO010000109.1:0-5975 GCA_964015895.1 uncultured Candidatus Poseidoniales archaeon | reverse complement strand
TTGTAGCAGTAACAGTCGTATCACAGGAAGTGTCAGCCTCGACGGTTTGAGCAACAGTAATATTCATGGTTGTTTCCTCACTCTGTCCAACTTCAATTTGGCCAGGTATTTGACCAATTGTTGAAGTAAAGCCGTTACAATCCTCACCAGGTTCATTGCTGGCTTGCAAGTTGACCGTCACAGGATCGTCGCCATTGTTGTAAACAACAACGGTATATTCGCCAGAATCCCCTGGATTAACTTCTAACGAATTTGGCGAAACATTTAGGCTGATACTTGGGGCTGCTGAAACAGGTGTAGCAATCAATGGTAGTAGGGATACTAACATCACACTGACTAGGAAAAATGCTGCTCGATTAGCACGAGACACACTTCCTCTCCGGTTGAGCATGATTAGCGGTGAACGACTTAGTATCAAAAGCCTATCCTTTATTGTGCTAAAAAATCATCCTGAAAAGCAGATGATTTAGAATAATTTACAGTTAAGATTATTCGCTAACAAAAGTCGATGATGGGGATTGACAACTTAAGCAGTTTTGAACTGAATTAATGTCGCAGCCATCGGTGCTTTCTGCGTGATATCTAGCACCACACTGAGGACACCCAACGACCTTCCCCTCAATCTGTTTGCGACAATTCCAACAGATCGGAGCAGGACTGACAACTTGGCTAGTGGGGGCGGTTTTAATTGGTGGAGGCGATAAATTTGCCATTGGGGGTTTTGGTTGAGAAATAACGCTTTGAGGTTGGATAAATGGCATCATAGGCGGGGCAATTTGCTGCCTACTGGATGGTTTTAGAATTACTAGACCGATTATGACTACCAATAAAATCACAGCCAGAATTATCCCGATTTGAGTCGCAGGATTACCAAGGGCGGTATCTTCTGAAGCGCCCTCTAATGCATTAGCAGTAAAGCCGTAGTTATTTCCTGCCGAGTCATCCATTCCAGCAAATTGAATGTTAAGGTCGCTCAAACCAGAACTTGTTGGTTTGACTGTGAACCTCAAGGTTTTTGATTCCCCAACTTCTAAATCAACTATCCCATCACCGATAACCTCTACTTTCCAATCCTTATTTGAGTCAAAACTAGCCACGTAATTGAATGGTAACGTACCAGTATTTGTCACTAAAATTTGGACTTCTTTTACCTCTCCTTCAGTGAAATTATTTGATGACAATCCTGACCACGACACCTCTTCATAGCCACCTATGTAAAGGGAGAATTGTTCTGAATAATCAGTGCCAGCACCAGCAAACTCTAGAGTGAAACTCGGCTCACTAAAGGGTAGACTTTCTGAACTTGTCAACACATTACAGGTTAACTGCGTTGATTCTTGATAACCAATTGTTGCAAGTGAGCCGCAAGCAACAGAAAGCTTAGGGTCGCTAACCGAACTAACCACAGGTTGCCATTGAACATCTGCATCGTTGGTTAAAGTCCAGATGAATTGTAATTCTGCTCCAGCAGGGTGAGAACCAGAACCATAGAATGTCGCAGAATACTCTTGGCCATCAGGATAAATTACTTTTTCAAACGATAAACTCGGTTTTGGATAAATTTGTACATCAAGGTATTCACTCCAAGTAAAACGATCTGACCCATTATCAAAATGTACTTTCGCTTCACCAGATTTAGCACTGCTTGATAATTGCAGTGTTGTGAGATATATTTCTGACCCGCCCACTGCCAAATCAACGACGCCTGTTGAACTAATCACTTGTATGCCTTGAGGAAGAATAAAAGTTGGTGATAATTTAACCGGTAAATTACCCTTATTTTCAACGGTGAAAACCATGACTAATTGGGAATCTGGCTGAAGATTAATCACCGAGGTATCACTTCTAACTTGTACCGATTTTACAGCCTCAACCTCGATAGGCACCTCAATTAACCAATTTACCGCTGGAGTTGTCTTAGAAGTTACACTTAACGTAAGCAATGTTTGATAGCCGGAATTTGGCACCACCGATGGTGGGTCAATTACCATGTCTAAGGTGGTGAAATCATTAGCCGCAACAAGCGGTGAAGTGGCAAATTGACTAGGCGTAAAGTCTTGGATAAAGTTGGCATCCCACCCATTGGGTGACTGAACTTGCAGATCATATGCAATCTCAGTATTGCCGGTGTTAAACAAATAAATTGGCACAGCGGTGGGATCAATTGGGTGGACTGGGACAATATCATAATCCGTAACAACTTCGATGTCGGGTATTTCTCCCACGGATAATTCAAGATTATATTGTTCAGATATACTGTTATCTAAATCTTGCCCGATTAAAGTTATTTGATATGTTCCAGGCAAAGGAGACTCTTGGTGTAGCACAGTTACTGTTAGGTCTGTTGACTCCATACCTTCAAGTGAATAATCACTTCCAGATAGCCCAACATACCAATCCATCTCGCTGCCATTATTAACTGATAAAATAGTTGAATAGCCGATGGAGGCATTGGTGGGGAGTAAACCGGTATTTTGTAAACTGATTTGCCAAGTGGTTGAAGTCTGTTTTGCATCTTGTAAGACATAGGTTTGTTGCAAGGAAGAAATGGCCACCCCTGGTTCAGAGACATTTACTATCATGTCAAGGCGATTATTTGTTTCAAGAGTTTCAACAATCACTCCAGCTTTATCGATGATGAATGAGATTGTGTTCTCGCCTGAGGTTTGTGGAGTCCATGACCATACTAATTCACGGTCTGCTCCACCACTAAGTTCCATTGATTGTGAGTTTAATTCTACACCATTTACCTCTAGTGTCACATCAAATGGGTCAGATCTAATATTACCAGTATTTTCCAACATACAAATTAATTCTGTTTGCTGACCAACACTAGGGATAGCAATGTCAATGCTATACCCAGATTCAATCATCACCAAGTCTGGTTTGAGATCATTAATTCCATGACCCATAACTGCCAGAGAAAATGGTTGTGACCTACTACCTCCATGGTTAGCATCAATCACCTCTACAGTCCATGTACCAATAATTGCCGAATCTATCAAAACTACCTCTACATTGTTCAAAGAATCAGCATTGCCTCCAGTTGTTGAACGTCCATTCGCGAAATCATTACCTAGGTATGTTTGACCATTCGGGTCAGTAATTTCTAAATTTAAATTTGTCACCAATTGGGTATTGGACCATGTTGAAGCATATTCATCAGACCAAGCAAGTACCGCTTTGAATTGATCTCCTGCTGAATCGATATCAAAGGTGTACGATTTTGAATTACCTGTTGCCGAAAGTAGTGACCTGTCATCGACCCAAACGCCTTGCCCGTCTGGAGGTGCTAGAGAATTACGCAAGTTGACTCGGCCCCAGCCCTCATCATTGTTTGGAATGTCTCTAGTGCCAATATCCTCTGCCCCTAAAATCAAGAGTGCTTTGACCAGCGCTCCTTGAGGTGATTGGCGAAGGGCGATTTCTTCCAAATATTCTCTAATCATGGCTGCTGCACCGGCAGCATTTGGTGTAGCCATTGAAGTCCCGGTATATTCTAGATACCAAGTACTGGACCAGCTTGCACCACCTGTATCTGCAGCCTCTTGAGCACGACATGAACGCACATAACCGCCTGGTGCCAATATGTCTGGCTTGATTCTGCCATCATCAAGCGGTCCACGAGAAGAGCCTTCCATTATGAAATCGGGAGCACCTTGGTAACGATTTTGATGCATCCCCACGGTCACTGCATTCTTGGCAGTTGCAGGGGGAGTGATTGTATCGGAATCGGGTCCGTCATTACCAGCAGCAAATAGAATGGTTAACCCTTCTGCTCCGTTATAATATCGGTCATAATAATTAGCCCGATCATCAACATCTTGGCTTTCAGAAGAGTATTGACCAAAACCTCCAGAATTACCCCACGAATTGGTATGAGTTCTAGCCCCAGCACTGTAGGCAGAATTGAGAAGGCTGTTTAACGAAGGAGATTGGAAGTTTCCTGTATTATCGTTTTCCATGGCTTGGAAATAAAGGTCTGCTGCAGGAGCGACGCCAGAATAACCTCCACGATTTCCATCGCCAAGTACTGTGCACGAAACGTGAGTACCGTGGCCAGACCAACGGTCTGCAGTAGATCCGTCATTGATGACATCATTATTTGCTACTACGCGAGAACCAAAATCGCCATGGTCTTCATCTAGACCTGAATCGGCAACCGCAACTGTTTGGCCTGAACCATCCAGATCGGTAGTAAAGTAAATTTGCATGCTGCTAGATTTCATATGACTACCAGCATTATTATTGTGGACTTGGAAAGCCGGATTGAAACGAAGTAATTTTAATGCTGGTTGAGATGCTAACTCAATTATATTGGCGGTCGTTAAATCACCTTCAAACCGACCATTATCCCACTTTATCTGATCAGTTATCGACCAATTAACTACCTCGAGTAAATCTTGTTTAACCTCTGAGATACCATCGCTCAATGATACCGTTTGTTCTAGTCCATGCTCGCCTCGCCAGCCTTCAAGTCTGACTCTTTCACCTAGTAATGATTGCTCAGAACCCTGCAATAACAAGACATCCAGAAGGTTTGGCTCTATTATTAGAGCGACTGGAACATTTTGAATTGAAGCGATGTTTTCCAACATAGATAACTGCTCAAGAGCGGTTGGAGTTCCTTGAACAACCAAACCTGATGGGGATAAATACTCCCTAATTACTAATCCATCCAAGTCATTAATTCGTGCTCTGGCTTCTTTCAAATTGATCTCTGAATCAATTAATGCCACTCGTAAATCCTCTCTGGGTTGGAGAAATTCAGCACTGACGGGACGTGAAAGTTCTAAACCAAATTCGGTAAAGGTTCCTAAAATCGTATTGGCTATCACTTCTCTAGACTCTTTACTAGTTGAATTATCGTAAGTTCCAACTGCATCATGATAAACGCCGTCTTTAAGTTCAAAACTAACCCATTCAATACCATTATTTTCAGTTATTTCTTTCTGAATAGGCTCATTATTGAATGCTAATTGCGAGGCACCTTGCAAAATAAACAACGCTACGAGGAAAAACACTCCCCACGCAGAACGCTTACTTTGCATAATATATGCCCAGTTCCGCTGCGCTTTATTGCTTGGGGTATTGTGTGAGGCGTTAATCAAGTTCTATCTTTGAATTCTTCCCATGCCCAATCGCCAACTTCATGAGTCCAAATTTCAAACTGCCGATTACCATTATGATCGGTATATTTCAAGTCGATAGCTATGACATAATTATCCCAGACCGTATGGCCCGCAACTAGCATTTCAATATCGTCACCAGCCACTGAAGAATGTGCTGAGATAGATTCTACATCAATACCCATGGAGTCTAAGATTTCCCCTTCTAAAGATTGAAATTTAACCTCAAATTCAATATCGGTAATTTCCCTACTCCCCGTATTGTGGATTTCAGACATCACCAAGTGACCACTACGTTGCATGTACAAAGTCTCAACCATTACTGAGTCCCGTGGTATTACCCAGTACCATGTGCTAAAGATTGCACCAATAAGCAACATTACGACTAATCCAGCCATTGCCACTCGGTTTGGAGTGATTTCTTTTTGGAGATCTTTAACAAATTGTGCCGCATCTTTTGTGGCTTGAAGGATTGCTAATTCTTCCTCGGTCATTTGAGTAGTCTCATAGATTGAATCTTCATGGATGAGGAGTTCCTCTTCATCATTAAAAATATCATCATTAACCATTTTATCAACCCAACATTGCAATTGTGCTAGCGATTAGCGAGGTGACTGGCTCCACTAACAAGACGTGTCTAGTCTCAACATTGCCACCAGTCAAGGTGCCAATTAATGATAAATCAGAAACCATTCCATTTACTCCAAGAGAAGAAGATACTGGAATTATACCAGTAAATTGAGTATCTAGCATTACTGCACGGCCGTCAAATTTAGTATCACCAAAGAAATCAACATAGTAGCCTGGTTGTGAAGTGACTTGAGAACTTGCTACAATACGTCCCGA
>CAXHFO010000108.1:0-5991 GCA_964015895.1 uncultured Candidatus Poseidoniales archaeon | reverse complement strand
GCAGATAATGCACCAGCGATAATTTTCATTGACGAAATAGATTCAATTTGTCCAAAACGTGAAGATGTTAGCGGAGAAGTTGAACGAAGAGTAGTAGCACAAATGTTGACTTTGATGGATGGTATGCAAGGCCGCGACAATGTTGTGGTAATTGGAGCAACCAACCGACGTGATGCATTGGACCCGGCACTAAGAAGGCCGGGCAGATTTGACAGAGAGATTGAGATTGGGGTCCCAGATAGAGATGGCCGCAGTGAAATCATGGATGTACACACAAGACAAATGCCGATTTCTGAAGATTTTGATATTACCTGGATTTTAGACAATACTTACGGGTTTGTTGGAGCCGATCTTGCAGCATTAGTTAGAGAAGCGGCAATGAAAGCACTTAGGAGATACTTACCAGAAATCGACTTAGAGGAAGAGACTATTCCTCCTGAAGTATTAGAAAAGATGGAAGTATGTATGGACGATTTCCAACATGCAATCAAGGACATTGAACCTTCTGCACTCAGAGAAATATATGTCGAAGTTCCAGAGGTTACTTGGGAAGAAATCGGCGGATTAGAGGAAGTCAAAAGCAGACTGAAAGAATCGGTGGAATGGCCGCTCACTAAACCTGAGTTGTTTGAACACTTTGGCATAAAACCACCCCGAGGAATCGTGATGTTTGGTGCACCTGGTACGGGTAAGACTCTACTAGCAAAGGCAATCGCTAACGAAGCCCAGGCTAATTTCATTAGCATTAAAGGCCCAGAAATGATTTCTAAATGGGTTGGAGAGTCTGAACGAGCAGTCCGTGAAATATTCAAAAAGGCTAAACAATCCTCGCCCTCGATTATTTTCTTAGACGAGTTTGAATCCATTGCAAACATGCGTTCTTCCGGCTCTAGCGAAGGAAGCGACGTTTCTAATCGTGTAGTCAACCAACTTTTAGCAAGTATGGATGGAGTTGAATCAATTGATGGAGTTATTGTAGTGGCAGCTACTAATCGTCCAGAGATGATTGATCCTGCTTTACTAAGAAGCGGTAGATTTGAGCGCGTATTGCACGTCCCTCCGCCCGACATCGGCGCTAGAGAGGCTATATTCAACATACACTGCAAGGGTATGCCTCTGTCTAAGTTCTCTCTCAAAGACGTCCTCAAAGGATTGGATGGATTTACCGGGGCAGATATTGAAGCGGTTTGCCGTGAGGCGGCGCTAATCTGTATGAGGGCTGACAAAAAGAAAGTCACTAAATCTCACTTCGAAGAAGCAATTGGCAGAGTAAGGCCTACGGTAACTCCAGAAATGTTAGATTATTATCAGAAAATGGAAGCAAGACTTACCTCTGGAATGTCAAATATCAGGCGCTCGAAAGACTTCTCTCACGGCATTGAAACAATGTGAGATTAACTTAGTCACCGACGCATTGAAGGAGTAAACAACACTCATCTTGTCATACGGGGTAATATCAGATGGCTATATTTGCAAATGAAATATTTGGCAGAGATGTAGTCGATTCGCATAATGAAAAGCTCGGTGAAATTCGAGATTTTGTTATTGATAAATCATCCGGTTCAGTAACTCAAATTGTCGTTAAACTTGAAGCGAATTTGGACCCTGGAATGCTGCCTTGGGAATGCCGCAATGGATTACTAAGTATCCCAATTGATGATGTATCAAGAATCTCTAATAGAATACATTTACGAAAATAAAGGACAATGAGCATTTTTGCCTCAACAATAGACAACATTCTAAACTAAACGCCGAGCGTGTAGTGTCGGAATTACGCTCTAGTAGGTGCTGATATGGTTGAGTGGCGAGAAATTAACTATCGAAGATTCGGCCTTCAAGCCGCATTTTGGTCGGTTATGTTTGTTCTGTTACTGATGATTTTGAGTAATTTTGTCAATTTATCAAATACCAATCAATTATCTGCCTATGATGATGATTGGAATGACATGTCGGCATTCCGCCAAGACATCAAAGATATGGGTGTTGAAACTAGATCACTTGTTAGCAGCCCACTGCTATTAGCAGATATTGAAGATCCACGAAACACAACTTATGTTGTTGCTGGAGTTGAAAGAGACACGTTATCGCTGCCACAATTTGATGATGACGGATTTATTACCATAGCATCTGATGATGGTTATTCACCTTCAGAGGTTGAGGCGATTGTTACTTTTGTTGAAAATGGTGGAACAGCAATCATTCTGGAAGATTATGGATTTGCTGGCACTATTGCAGAAGCTTTTGGAGTGCGGTACAATGGTTATCAGTTATTTGATACAACCTATGTCCCTGAACTTAACTTCAATTACATATGGATGTGTGTACAAACCACTCCTTGTAGCATGAATGGCAGCCAGATCGATACTGATTCTCTTTCAACTCACGAAAGATGGGCTGACACTGCATCTCCATTGAGTGCTCACCCATGTGCAATTGCTAATGGTCAAGCCGTCTCATTGGAAGATTCAGGAGTATGTTCGCATCACTGGGTTGATGGCCAGATCGCATATAATGGCACATATAGAGTACTGCTAAACAATATTACAGCATTAGAACTGATTCCAAATTCTAATAATCCTCTTCCTGAACTTGCGATAAGATCTGTAACCAGTAACGAAGCAAGTATCGACGTCAATGGTGATGGGAAACTGGTGGTAAGTGCAGTGCAAAGTGAAGAAACCCCAGACCTTTATGGAAGATTCAACCTAAGCATTGAGGCTTGCGCAAAGTCCACCTGTAATCCCGATGATGGTGGTAGGGTTTTCTTTGTTGCAGATGGTTCTCCTTTAATCAACGCAATATACGATTACTCTGGTTTTGCAGAGGGTGAATACGGCCCAACAGATACCGAAATTCCAGCTAATGACAACAGAAAGTGGGCCTTGGATATTATTGCCGAGGCATTGATGACCAGCATCCAAGATGATGGTTTGGAACCATCGGAAAACGCAATGGTAATTTTTGACGAATCAAGGCACCCACAGAATGCTGTGCTAGCAGATTCATACAATACAATTTATTTCTTGTTAGTATACTTCACTGGAGAAGGTTTAGCCATGTTAGTATTATTCCTAATTCTGTTCATATCCTTTGAAGCGGTATTAATCAGAAAGAAAGATCCTGATAACTGGCGACATGTCTTTTCAATTATTTACTATGGCTTTGGTGATGCAAACAGATACCCTTATTATTCGAAAGTTGAAAAGATTAGGCAAGTATTCCTCTCTAAGGTTAGAAATCAAAATGGCCTTACTCGAGAAGAATTCCATGCGATGTCAGCTAGGGAATTAGTCGCGCTGATTAACGATCCAACCTTGGCTAAATTTGCTATTGAGCCTAGTAAGTACTCTTTGGAACAAACTGTATCAATTGTGAAGCGGGTCAAAGCATGGGGAAGGCGGTGATAAAATGTGGACGAGAAAAGCAGCATTCACATTTACCGGAGGTATTGCTCTAATTCTTATTGGAATGATGATATCAAATAACCAAATGATGATTCTTGGTTTAGCATTGATAGCTTTTATTGTAGTTAATTCTTGGATTTCCGGTCATGGTGATGTAGAAGTGCAGCGAACATTATCTGCTGATAATCTCTACAAAGGTGATGACCTTTATGTTGAACTGCTCATTACCAACCGGTCAAATCGTAAAACTCAATTGCTCGAAGTATACGATAACATCCCTCACGAGATGAAACTAAGAAGTGGGCTCAATCAAATGCGGCTAAACCTTAGCCCGGGAGAAAGTGCTAGAATTCGCTATGTCCTTCGTTGTCCCTTAAGAGGACATTACTCGATTGGACCCGTGTCATTAAGGTCAAGAAATACCTTCAACCTAGGCGTTGAAGAAATGTTTGTTGATCATCACAGTGACATTGTGATATTCCCTCAAATAAAAGAGGTAGAAGAAGCCTTTTTACGCTCTCGCACTCCAAAGATGTACACTGGAGCGACTACGCTTAGAACACCTGGACAAGGTTCAGAATTTTATTCCCTGCGTGAGTATGTCCCCGGAGACCCGTTCAAGAACATCAATTGGAAGGCTTATGCTAGAACCGGAGAATTGATGGTCAACGAGAAATGTCGAGATGCGGTAACTGATTTGTATCTATTAATTGATTCAAGAGATATCGCAAGAATTGGAACCGTGCTGAAAAACCCGTTGGAAATGAGTACAGTTTCTGCTGCAAGTTTAGCAGCATTTTTCCTCAAGCGAAGAGATTCAGTGGCGCTTGGAATCTATGGCGAAAAACTATCATACCTGCCACCAGATACTGGAGATAAGCAATATTTCAAAATTCTCAGCGCTCTTGCAGGAGTATCAGCAAAGGGTGAGATGCCATTACAAGCGGTGACCAATTCCCTAAGTGGCAGGTTTAGCAGAGGCAGTCCTGTATTCGTAATTTCATCATGTGAAGGGGATGGAACAGTGCCTGCGGCGGTGAGAGACTTAGTTGGCAGAGGTCATGAAGTAACAGTATTATCACCTTCAAGTATTGATTTTGAAAGATTGGTCAGCCGTATCCCTAGAATGTCATATGAGGTATTGAAATTAGAACGTCAAAACCGACTAACTACTTTAGCAGGTTCCGGTGCTCAAGTAATCGATTGGATGCCTGACATGGATTTATCTCAGGCATTAATGCAGGTAAGGGGGTACTAAAATGGCTGATGATGTTCAAGTTCAAAGCGACGTCACCATTACCGGTAGCCCTAAAGCAAGAACATTACATTTGAAAACCTTGAGAAAGCAATGGCAAATTATTACCTTGCAAATCATCGCCACAGCGGCACTTATTGGGATGTATCTCGAGGTTGTATCAACATATGTCGTTGGAACAATTGACCACACAATCCTATTTTCTTCAATTGAGTCCCTAATTGGTAGTGATTTACCGTTAGGTAATTGGTTTACTGGTGAAGGAAGAACTGGTCTATCGAGGTTCTTCGTCCCCTTAGTTATTGGATTAGTAGTTGGAGGATTGATGGCATTAGTTGCATATCAAACACCTAAGACTCAACAGAGATTGAAACTTGGTTTCATTATTACCCTAATCACACTCCTTGTTGGAAGACTAATTCTTGGTTGGCTAACTGGGATGATTTTCTCCTTTGATATTAGATTACCAGACGACGGTGAATTGCAAACTTTAGAATGGCCGCTATTAATGATAATGTCTTTGTTAATCATGTTTGTTTACTTGCTACCAATCATCATGGGTTCAAGAGGTATCTGGGGGCTATCCAAGAAATCCATTGCTTGGGCCATCGGTTTCACTCTCTTATTCCTCGGCATACATGCCATCCTAACATTCCCACTAATCAAATCACAACTAGGCGATTATGGCGGCGCTTTGGCAACTCTTGAATCACAAATATCACAACCAACAATTGGTTTATTTGGAGTTAAACTAGTTACTGGTGAGCAATTTGGTCTTATTCTAATCGCGGTACTGATACTTGTATTCCAAGAATCTGCATTTGGAGTCATCAAGTATCTAGAATATGCTTTCAGACTCCCTGAGTCATGCAAGAGAGATCCTGAATATGTCAATCAAATGGATAACATGTTGAATACTCATTTGATGCATACCTTTGGATTCTTAGGTCTTACTGGTGTTGCCACAATGGTGGCATTGGGCTTTCACAGTGTCTTACTCAGTTTAGTTAGTGACACCACGGGTAGTCAATGGGCAGGACAAGTTTCTGAATCCATTGAGCTATCCTTAACCTATGGACTGGTCATTTCAGCAGTAATGTTCCTATCCTTCATGGCACTACTCAGATACCTAATACCGTGGCAGAGAATATGGGGATTCACCTATTCCTTGAGAAATAATAATCCTATTGAAACAGAAAAGCCAGAAAAGGAATTCATTGAATTCCAGGTTTAATCTCGATTCATCGCTTGAAAAAGTCGCCCAATCATCTCTGTGCTAAACAATAAAATGAATGGAAATAAGCACCACGTGGCGAATATAGAAAATATTCC
>CAXHFO010000107.1:0-6005 GCA_964015895.1 uncultured Candidatus Poseidoniales archaeon | reverse complement strand
CGGCGGCGGTGGCGGTGGCGGTGGCGGTGGCGGTGGCCCACCAGGTGGCCAAGCAATGGTTTTGTACGAACATATGCCGGAATTACTAGAGGAAACTAGAGAGTTAAATTTCGATTTCAAAAAGCTAATATGGAATTCGAGTTATTTGTGGCTTGCAATCATTGGTTTAGTTCTGTTCTTTCACAAGAGAAAGTGAGGAATCATAAGTGAACTACCGGATTTTAACTAGTTTGGTAACATTAAATTTGTTATTTGCGGGATGTGTTTCAACCGAAGACGATTTATTTGACGGCAACGATATTGCATCAAATAAATCATTCACTCCGTTTACTTTGGTCGACTCAAATAATTCAACCTTCAACTCAACAAGTTTAGATGGCATGGTTATTGTGGTTAATTTCTTTTACACCAATTGCCCTGACGTATGCTCAACGGTAACTGCAGAACTAAAAACGCTGTATAAGGAATATGAATCTGAGATTGGTATCACTCTCTCATTTGTGTCCATAACCGTTGATCCATGGCGCGATGGGCCCAATGATTTGCTTGATTATATGACTTATTTTAACACTTCATGGACCTATCTGACGACCTTTGAGTTCATTGATGGAGACTTCTCATCAGTTGAACAAATATGGTCAGATTTTGGCATTGGCGTGGTGCTAAAAGAAAGTGAAAATAGCACTTCAATCGAAGGAAGAGGTCATACTGTTTACTATGATGTTGAACATACGGAAGGAATAGTAATAGTTGGTAAAGATGGCTTACAGAAAGTTCGTTGGGATGGAGATAATTGGGCGCTGGATGGGGTTAGGAACGACTTGGATAAAATCCTGTCAATGTGATGTTTGGTGTTGTTATGGTATTACTGAATATTTGGTCTGTTGGACACTTCTTACAGTGGGCGGCAGTTGGTCGTTTTTTACTAGATAATTGGTACATTTTCCTGATTCTATCAGTTGGCTGGGAGTTTTTAGAATTAGCATTGCCCTATGAGTTTGCTCAAGAAACATGGGATAACAAAATCTCAGATATAGTAGTAAATTGTCTTGGTTTCTATCTTGGTGTCGCAATTAGACAACACCAGTCAATAGGTGATTAATCAAAATGGATTCTTTGGTTCCTGTTGGTCCCAAACGCTAGTAGTGCTTTCCTGCGGCATGGTAGTTTGTGGTTGTACAGGGACGTCAGCATACGACTTTTGATACACTGGTTGAGTGACCATAGTTTGATTCGCTTGCATCATTGTATTACCTGGCATTGCTCCATTTTGGATAATGATAGTTTTTTGATCATTATTGACTAATAACCCGAGAATCAAACCAAAGATTGTGATTACTCCACCACAACAGAGTAACATTACTCCAGCAGCACCTTGGAAGAATCCTCCAACAGCCTCTCCTAATTCCTCTCCTACTACTTCCCAAAGAGGTACTAAGTAAATTTCATGACTTGCATTAATTTCATGGGCGCCATTTGATACCCACAAGGTACTCCCCATGTCATGCCATCCTGCAGGGTCATCTTCGTATCCCTGAGGTTTGCTGCCATCTTCAGTACATTCTTCACTTTCATAGGTTTCTAGATCGCCTGATGTCGTATTAGTGATAGTAAGGCTAAATGAATCACATGCTACGGTATCTCTTACCATGACAAGATAATCACCGCTTCCTTCAAATTGGAATGTTCCACTTTGTCCGTTCCATTCACTCTTTTCGATAACATCCCATTCTCCAACATCCTCGATGTTGTTTCCACCTACGGCCATTAAAATTCCGCCACCTACGATTACAAGAATACCGATTGCCATGAATACTTTGCCTGCTGGGTGCATGGTTATGGGTAGTCGCAATTACGCTATAATGCTATTGTCCGCTTAAAAAACCAGTTATTTGGACATTATACCAAAAATCCCCTCGGCTAATTACTGCGGGATAGGTTGTTGATCCCACCACGGAGGAGCAAGGAACCAAGCATCGTGTGAATCAGGCCGATCAATTATTGGAAGGCCGAAATCCCCGCCATTAACAGTTAACCCGCCTAATGGATTTGTGGCACATGGACTTGGTAAGTAATCTTCACCAGATTCGGTTAAGTCAAGCCGTAAAGAATGACCTGCAGGGATTATTATGTCTAAGGGATTAAATTCCATCAGCATGGTATAGCTCGTTAATGGTGCAGTTGCTTGAGCATCATGACCACCATCTCGGTATCTTACATCCATAGTAGCATGACCAAGTCTCAGATTGTCGTCATTATCATATAGAGTAGCAAAGATTTGCCCACCTTGACAAGATTGGGTTGTAACGTCTAAATGTAATGTAGGTAAGCCAGAGATATGAGTTGTTTGTTCAAATGGTTGGCTAACTAAAGTTACTTCTCCGCCAAAGCCGGTTACAGAATCACCAGTTTGCGTCCATAACGAGGATAGATCTTGAATATCCCATGCCATATCTTCAGGCGGCCAAGTATCTTCAACATGCCACTTTCCATCATTGGTTTGAATTTGTACCATCGGTTCAGGCTCTTGACCAATGTCTTTGAGATAATAATTAAACCAACCAAATAATTCAACTCCCCAATCCATTCTAGTCATATTCGGATAGGCCTCTTCACCATAACCGGAGGTAAGTTCTGAATGACGATCTGGCTGGTCTGGGTAATTGTGCGCCCATTGGCCAGCAATTGCTCGGGCGTTGATTCCAGCATCGATCATCATTTGATAGGTAGGAAATGCGTGATAAGGGTCAACATTCCAATCCTGCAAGCCCCAAACTAAGTACACACTGCCGCGATAGTTTTCTAACACATCTGGCAAATGTCTTCTCTCTTCCCAGTATTTACTCCACTTTGAGCCGCCATACTCTGCACCAGCCCAAGTAGTGAGTGGATTTAGTGGGCCAATCGCATCGTCGGTACACATGCGGGCGTCATCAAAAGTAGGGTCTGCCGTAGCGCCTTCATACAGTGCATCATAGACCATCGCTCGGCTTTCTGATGAGCCATTGCGATAGAACATTTCTTGAACACCTATCGAGCCAGAGATAGGCACAATTGTTTTGAGATGTTCTGAGGGATTTTGTGCCGCTTCCCAGTTAGTCGTGCCAGCGTATGATTTGCCCATTAACCCCACATTACCGTTTGACCATTCTTGCTCTCCAAGCCAGTCAACTACTGCTTGAATGCCAATTTGTTCTGATAATCCTTTGACATCTTGGCAGTGAGTAGACTGTCCGGTGCCAAAGGTTGAGGCTTGGGCTAGAGCGTAGCCGTGAGGTACAAAAGTATCGTAAACCCATTTTCCAACACCGCCATCAGGTACAGTATTTGGTGATGAGTCATCACCAGCAATTCCTTCTCCACCAAAGTCATAATATGGATGAATGGTCATTATTACTGGTACTTTGACACCTTCTTCAACGTCAGGTAGCCAAAGTGCTACATGCATCACGTCATCTTCGGGAGTACCAATATCTTGTTCTTCTAGTGGTAATTCAACGGATACAAAATGTTCGGTATATGGCAGTGCTTCATAGGTACCGTTTACCGGTAATTGGGCTCGCATGGTATCCATTGGTAACTCCATTGTGTGCCTAAGTGAGAGTGGAGTTTCCCACCACTCGCCACTGAATGAGCCAGCATCATTGGAATCATGAACAATCACTTTACCAAATGACATTGCAAGAATTAAAAACACAATAGAAATGGCGATCGTTGACAACATTGACAAGTTCAGTTCCTTTCGACTGCTACTTGACGAATCTTCAATTAATTCAGCAACTAAAAACTCCTCTTTGACATCGGAGGTTGCTTCTGCCATGGTCTTTCCAGTAACTACTGACTGATGAGTATGACGCTTATTTGTCGAATTATTCATGTGTGAGATGCTAGTACGTCACACATGCGAGGACGCTTGGCTCTGTTCATCGTGTTAAATTTCATGTTGCTGTCTTTGCCAATCAGCGCCTCTGGGCAAAGTGAAGCACCATCTTGGCGTAGTGTTGGAATTGATCCTGATAGCTGGACTGACGGCCCGGTTGAGGAAGCTACACCAATGAATCAATCATACCAAGGAAATGCTGTATTTGTTATCGAAATTAGTTACCATACTGGTTTAACTTCACCCGAAGTTCAGGGAAATATAACCATTGAATTGTTTGAACAATGGGCGCCAATTACTACTTCAAACATCATTCAGCATATCGAGACAGGTCTGTATGATGGTGTTTTCTTTCACAGAGTTGTTGACGACTTCGTCATTCAATCTGGGGACCCTGAATGCAAAACTGTAGGGGCTTATCCAGTTACTAGTCCGCAATGTAGTAGTGGGGGAACTGGTGAAACAATTCCCCTAGAACATAATCTCAATCTTTCACATGTTGATGGCGCAATGGGTATGGCTAGAGGTGCAGAACAAGATTCAGCAGACTCTCAATGGTATATCACTGACAATGAACAACATGGCTTGGACCCTGAGAATCGCGATGATGGAGGTTATGCGGTATTTGGCATTGTGAGAGACGGCATGACTACGGTTCGTGAAATCGCTAGTACTCCAACTGTGACAAATCCTGCTCCAGATAACTTCGCAAATCCTGGACCAGATTTACTTGGGCGTCCAATTCGTGAGGTTCACATTGATTCGGTTAGGATTATTGGTGTTGCAGATCCGGATGGAACCATTAGATTTGGCGAATTAACCGAAGTAGCAGATCCATTGATTACGGCGAAAGCCCTGAGCATATCTGCCTTAATCTTGTTTGGAATAATGTTGTTGCTTATTGCCAGAATAGACCCACCCCAAAGCTTGCATGATGATACAATCGTAACTTTTGATGCTGTATTGGTTGAGAATGATTAAATGAATTGAGTTAAGTTGTAGGTACCTCTTTCAACTCTGTATCATTAGCAGTACCATGCGAAAAGCAATGATATTGGTCTTATTGTTGCTTTGCTCCGCATTGCCATTTGTAGCCTCAACCAGGCTCGTTTTAATCACCTAACAGATATGTCAACCACGATATGTCGTATTCTTGGCGCATACCATTTTACTTTCTCAACATGCTCTGCAGAAACAATACCTTCACGACCAAGTTGTTTCGCCAATTTAGCAATACTATCAATGCAGTATGTGACAAAATCGTCGATTTTCTCTTCTTCAACATTCATGTGGATGTGTAACTTACCGCCACTGGATTTCAAGCAGTTAATCGCTGATTGCCAAGCCTTTTCTGAGGAAGGTAAAATGCCCAGGTGGACTCTATCTGCCATTGAATAAACCTGTTTCATTGTTGACAAATTATCGCCATTAAGGATGGTTAGTCGCTTACTTACATTATTCAATCTAGCACCATTTTCTAATGCTTGGATTGAGTTTGGATTAATCTCACAGGCATAGACATGCTCAGCATTACTTCTAACTAGCATTGGTAGGCTGTAGTAACCAATTCCAGCAAATGCATCCACAACAATCTCCCCTGACATGTCAATGTTGCCGATTCTATGACGTTCAGTAACGTTGCCTGAAGAAAACATTACCTTTGTTACGTCAAGCCAAAATTTCACTCCAAAGTCATTGATTTCAACTTCACCTGAATTACCGAGTAACATTTTGACTTGGGAGGTTCGCATCATATCAGTTGCAATCTTGTCTTGCCTAGCAAGGCGATCTACCCTTAGTGCTCGAGCGATAATCTGCCATATTTCTTGTTCTTGCTTTTGGGTAATCAAGGCAAAAAGGTCTTGCCATTGTGAATTATTCATTGTTGAGTTAGGAATAATTGCTAGATTACCAAATAATTCCCATTTCTGTGGTAAATTGAGGATTAACTGTGCAAGGTCTGACTCAATGTGTTGCTTTAGATAATTTGTCATATCTTGCGCCATTTGTTGTGCTGGAGTATATTTTTGGTTTTTTAGCAGCAAATTTAGCTCAGTAATTTCATGTTTAGTGTTATCAAACCAAGTCAATTTTTTGACCTGCTCATCATCCAAAATTGGGATTG
>CAXHFO010000106.1:0-6007 GCA_964015895.1 uncultured Candidatus Poseidoniales archaeon | reverse complement strand
CTGAAATTGTGGCTCTTGCTAAGCCTATCTCAGTTGCTAAATCAGAAATTCTTACTCTTTTAGGAACGTCAAAATATCCCCTATCATAAGCATATTTTGCCAATTTCAACTGTTTTGTATTAAGTACGGAGCGATCTAAAGTAGAATTGAAATCTAAACTTCTAGCGCTAATTCGATCGGGCCGGGAGATTAACCTCGCCAGTGTGGAAACCAAACGTAGTTTCAGTGGCGGTCCTTGAATGATGTAAGTAAGTCCTTCACCATCTAATCTGCAACCTGGTACTGCACTTGTCCCATTGGTTCTAGCATTCAAATTAGATACCGAGTGATTTATCCTAGCCAGTAGTATATAGCTATCAGAACTATCTTTTGGTTCAAGAATTACTTCTAATAACTCCAAGAAATGAAGTTCCTTCATGTCTTTTGGTGAATGGCCTTCGGAAAAATTTGCTTTTAGGATTATTCTGATATCTTTGGGAACTCTTTTGACATAAGATACAAACTCTAGTTGGGTAAATATGTCTATAATACCCCCTATGTCTAATTCGGCAAGGCGTGTTCTTTTCCAAAACAGGGTAACCTCGCGCATGCTCCGACTAATTATAGAGGATAAATAATATCTATTGAACTCAGTTTAATCAGTTTCTCATCTCTAGCCAAGCTAAAAAGGAAACAATCGGTAGTAATATCAATAGCATTCTGTTTAATTTATTTTGGTAAGCATTATACTCATGTGAGGCTATAGGGTTTACTTCTATAGATTTGGCTTTACGAGACCTTCGTAATACTCCTACTTTGTCTTCGACCCTTTTTAGAACACGATTTCTCAATTCTGGAGAAGAACTTTTGTGATTTCCTCTGCCAACAATAAATTTTACCGTAGTTGTTTCGGCGATCTCTAAAGCACCGTCGACTACACCTTCTACATTGGTAAGATTATGCATATCAATTCTTAGATTCATTCCATCACTTGAGATATGACTTAGAGTACGCCATTTTCCTTGCCCTTCATTGTACTTTGATAATTTTTCTCTTGCTTCAACAAGCGGCTCTTTTGTAAGTATTACCGGTTTCTTCCTTCGAGCCAAAAATGGTCCTAGCAAGAGCGAAAAGATGAATGGTGGAAAGCACATCAAAGAAACCGTCCTTTGAATATTCTCAGCGTCAGTAAGTACAGAAATTGTTGCAAGAGAAAAACCGAGATAAAGGCCAATTAATCCTCCTGCTTGAAAGCCCATGGTGAGTCCAACCGGCTCACCATCTTTATCTGCCATACTACGGCCAAAACCGGATTGTAGAAGAATACTTTGACCTGAATTCATTATAAGTCGTTTCTTGTTAGGGTAGGTGTGAACAAGAATGGGTTGACCTCTCGTGACCGAGAGAGGAAAGTTGGGAGTTGGGTGTTTTATGTTACAGGTTTCTTTTTAATATCATTTTTTGTTGCACCTATTTTAGTTGGCACTGGAGAAATCCCTCCTTTGGAAGCGAGAGCAAATGCCTTTGATTATGCAACAAGTGATGGTCTTTGGTCATCAGGAAATGATAATTCGCAGAATGATTTTGCATGGACCGAATTAGATCCTTACTCAGCATTAGCCTATGGCTTTGGAGACCTAAACTGTCATCAAAAATACGAGAGATCTTGGATTATAAACGATAACCAAATGCCGGTTTGTACTAGAGACGTAGGCATCTTTTTCGGCCTTGCTGTGGGAGGTTTTTGGTTTTCAAGAAAAGGCTATAATCGTTGGACTGTAAAAGATACTTGTCTTTCGTTATTGCCAGATAGTTGGTTAGAGGGGACTTATCTAAAGAATCGTAGAACTTTAGTTTGGCTTTTGTGCGGTTTGGCCCTTTGTTTACCATTGATCATTGATGGTTTCACTCAATTATTAACTTCTTATGAATCAAATAACATTACTCGCCCGCTTACAGGAATTGGATTTGGAGTTGGGTTAGGGGTATTGATTAGTGCTACCTATTCGGCTAAGTCAAAATATTTCAAATCTGCATCACAAGTCGCTTTGCCTGGTGGAATGAAGTTTCAACTTGTGGAAGAAGAGTAAATTATGGCGGTAGGGTTTTCCACCAAACAATTAGTTCTTCTGTACTACTAGGTACCGGACATTCCCGATGTCCGCTAGTAAGTATTACCAATCTTTCAATAACGTCTATAACACATTTTTTAAGTTGATAAGCGGGTAGTTTTGCTGGATTGTTTTGAATAATCTCTTCTAGGCATACTTCCCATTTACTATCAGGTTTAGCCCTTCTCCATGACGATATCGATGTTCTTAATGGCCACATTGCTAGGGCGAGTCTACCAAAACCTAAACGTTCTTCTCTAAGTTTGAAGACTTTCGCATCGGAAAATGGTACGTGATTGAATTGTTTGTTAACCCACTTTTCTTCTTCTAACCACTTAACTAAACGTTGAGTATGTCTTCTAGTTATCATTCTGTGTGGTCCAAGGAGTTTATGCAATTTCGGAACTTCAGTTGAACCACCAATTATCGATAGAGAACCAAGAATTGACCATGAAGATAATGAAAAAGGATTAATTGGAACATCAAATTCCTTAGCTGATTGTTTTGGCCAATTATTTTCTGCAAATTCCATCCATTTCGCCGGAGAGGTATTTGCTAGCCAACCTTCATGTATAGCAGTCATGTTTTTAGGAGCACCTGGGAGTCTAGTTTGAGTTTCCAAGTTACCGACCATTTTTGAAAGTAAGTACCTGTCTACTTTATCGCTATCTACGTTTAATGGAGATGGTTTCTTGTTAAAAAAAGTCCTGAGAGTATCACTTAGTTTTTTCTTTAATTCATCAAGACCTGATTCATTTAAAATCGGACCAACAACCTGACATTTATCAAATGGCTCAGGTACCTTAATTTTGCCTGACAATAAATCTCTAAAGCCATTGCGTATTTGCTTTTGAATTTCAGTAGTTTCAAAATATTCTTGTTTATTACTAGTCATTCTTAATGTTCCAGATTGAATTCTTTTCATCGCTTTTGCAGGATCGCAATCAATCCAAATCACCAAATCTGGTATCATTGCCGCTGCATTCATTTTAACAACATCATCAATCCCCAAATCTCCAACTATTCCCTGGTAAATCAACGATGAATGTATATTTCTATCAGATACCACGATATGCCCTTTCTCAAGCAGCGGTTTGATTATGGTGTGCGAATGATCTAATCGGTCTGCTGCAAATAAACCGGCTTCTTGTAGTGGAGTTTTATCTCCTTTCATTACTGATTGAAGGGCTAATTTTCCTAGTTCACTATGTCGTCTAGGTTCGTGAGTTGAATGTATTTTTGGAAACGGAAAGTCATTCAAAATTTCACCAATTATCCTAGCGGCCTCTCCTTTGCCAGAACCATCTCCTCCTTCGACTGAAATGAGGTACATGTTCAATCCTCTGTATAATCTTCATACTGGTCTTTTACTAGCGAATTTAAGGCCATTCCAGCCAAAATTAAAATTGGGCCAATCCAAATAAGGCCACGACTAAACAGACTAATTCCAGCAAGGTATTGAGTTCTTCTGTATCGACTTGCTCTTCGGGTTTCTACTGATGCTTGTATGCCAATAAAGCCAGTGATAATTGTCATCACTCCAAGAAATGTCGACAAAGCAACCGCAGCTTCAAGCGACCATCCGCCATCACTTCCGACAAAATCTTCTTGAATTATATTTGACGAATCGCCACCTTTCATAGTAAAGGGGCTCATTAATCCATCTTCGGCAATAAATGTCCGCTCAAGACTATTAAAACCGTCTTTTACAACTCTTATTACCATTGTTTCTGGTTTGACATTTTCCAACTGGAAGTAACCATTATCATTAGTGAGAACTGTTTGAATCACTGAATTTGAATTATCTTCATACAGCTGTATAGTTGCATTGTTTATTGCTACTCCATCATCAGTGAGTACTTGGCCAGTTAAATCTACTGTTTCTGCTTCATTAAATAGAGAAGAGTTTAGCAAATCATCGGGATTGCCTTGCAGCAATATTCCACCACTTATTATTCCTAAAATACTGCCTACTAGTATCGCAATAGCGGCAATCATTCGCAGTTTAGCGCGCTCATCATAATCTAAATCAATCATCGGTTTGACGGTAAATTCTTGTTGAATATGTTCATCACTTTCATCTAAATCAGAATAATGTGTTGGTTCCTTTGGGGAATCAAGTTGTGATTTAACACGCTTCCTCAATTCAGACCTGCGCTCTTCAAAACTTTTCTCAGTCATCACAGGCCCTCCATGTAGTTACGAAACCGTGCGCGGATAATACCTCTTCCCCTGTTTGTCCGCGCTTAATATTACCTTTTGACAGAAATATCTGCAATTAATATCAATAATAGAATAGTTGAAACTATAATTATCGCTAGATATCCAATTAAATCACTCTTAGCAACATCATCTAAATCTGCTGAATTATCACTGTTAGAGTCAATGTTCCCTGTATTGTTGACGTTTTCTTCGTTTGAAGTATCGTCTATTAAGGTCCAAGCAGATGTCCTTAATCCGATTTCTAAAATTGATCCGATGTAATTAAGTGACTGAGCGCTTACTTTGTCTGCAGTATCGTTTTGTGTATGCCAATGCCCACCAAAAGAGGTCGCATTTTCACCGTAATTTATGTCGATTAAATTAATCGCAGGGATTCCTGCATTATGTGCTGCGACGTGGTCGTCTATTACTCCCCTCTCATCATTTGGATCTGGATTGTAGATAGCTTGGCCATTATTACCATCACAGTCCACCTCACCATCAATCATCCCAAGTGCGGCTGCTATTGGTGTTATTGTTTCCCAAAGCGTATCAGAGGTGCTGGTAACTCTGGTGAAATCAAGGTAAATATCTCCTATCATGTCTATTACGATATATGCAGAGATATTTGTTTTGTAATCATTGCTCAAATTACTAACCCAAGCATCTGCCCCGTAAGACCATGTATTTGCCTTGTAGGGCTGCCCTTGGTCCTCAGCATCAGTAAAAAATAGTGTAACATCATGATTAATTTGTAACGATGGTATTATTCTTCCAAGTTCAATTAGTACAGCAACACCACTTGCTCCATCATTTGCCCCCAAAATGGGCTGGTTTCTTTTGGATTCATTATCATCCCTATCCGCAATGTACCTGCTATCATAATGAGCTACGAATATCACATTTTGCCCTGTTGTATTTTCAGGGCTGTAAGTTCCGACTAGGTTCGTTAAAGTAAAGTTGGCTCTTTGATGCGATGATTCTGTGAATGACCATTCTGTGAGGTTTTCTGTGATAGATTGGCGAAGTTCTGCCGAAGCATCAGATCCGGGTAAACGATATCCCAGGCTAGTTTGCCAAGAGACTGACTGATTAGCTCTTGTAGCATTAAATTGTAACTCAGAAATTGAATCACACGGGTCGCTTCCCAGATATACTCGTTGAGAGTTACTTGAAGAAACAACGGTTAAAAGCATCAAAATAGAGACAATAAGTGCACTCGATATAACTCTGAGTTTTAGGTTATTGTCATGCGGTTTGACAATGAGCATTACTGACTCCTAACAGACGGACACTTAAATAGTTCTTTTTCACTGCTTAATTTGAATGCAAGGTTGCATTTAGTTGGGTCCCTCTCATGTCGGAAAAACGCTCTACAAAATCACTGTTTTTAATCGGCCTGATGGTAATTTCTTTTTTGACCCCAGTTTTGTCCTCAGCATCGGCTGATGAACAGTTAGATAGCCAAGATGACGAGTACGATGCACAAGGTATAATCATCGGCGATTTAGCTGACTTTGATCCTGCCGATGGTAGAGAATATTTGTTGATTGAAGAAGACACTGTGGTCGTATCAGCGTATGGTTTCATGAAACAAGCCTGGATTGACTCTGGTCGACCTGGTGTTGATGACATGAAATACGTGCCAGTAACACAGGGTAGAGCAAGTGGCAGAGTTTGTACTCCTCACTTGACTGGAGATACTCTTACAGTTC
>CAXHFO010000105.1:0-6097 GCA_964015895.1 uncultured Candidatus Poseidoniales archaeon | reverse complement strand
GGTTTCCACTAATCGATAAAGTGTTATCAGTAGATGAAGAAAAGAAGATCGTGACAGAGACTACATTGTCAACAGAGGTGCATCCATTCCTTATCGACCATGCTATTGAGGGTGTTCCATACCATCCGGGTGTTATGGCCATGGAGATGTTCGCAGAAAACGCCTTATTGCTAAAACCTTCAACCTGTTTAGCAGGCTTTGAAGAGGTCAGTTTTGGCTTACCAGTAAAGTTACTCAAAGAGCATCTAAAGGTTAGAATCGAAGCAAAGCATGAACGCCAAGAAGATAATATTCATTGGGTAAGATGTAAGTTAGTATCCGACTTGACTAATTCTAAGGGTGAGATTTTTGGGCAACGAGATCACCATTCTGCGCTCGTTAGATTGGTTGAAAAGAGTGACGATTTGTCTAGATTCCTACATCGCGAAGTCGCCTCAATGCCAGAACTTGGAGTGCCGCCGCTGGATGAATTACAGTTGATGCCCTCATTCATTTACCAGCGCTATTTCCATGGGCCACGTTTTCAATCTCATGGCGGGATTATTCGCGGCGTGGGCAACGAGTCTGTCCCTGGTGCAGACGGTATCGCTTTGATGAGGAATCAACTACCAATTACTGAACAATTTTTGGCTGAGGTAGAAGGTGGTAAAGTTCTCCTTGAAGCATTGCCAATGTTAATCGAAGCTGGGTTCCAAAATGCAGGTTTTGTGGCAATGGAGTCTGAAGGCTTCTCCTCTCTTCCAGTTGGCATCGAATGGTCGACTACTCTTAGAGTGCCAGAACGCAATGAGGTATTACGTATGCGTAGCCTTAGAGTAGGTGTAGAGGACGCGGGAATCACTGTTCACAATGTAGTCATAATTGGCGATGATGATGCCCCAATCCTAGCACTGAAAGGCTTGCGACTAAAGAGTATGGCGCCAGTTCCTGAAGGGCAGAGATTTATTCTTGAACGTTAATGGTGACGTTAATGGTAACAACTGACACAACAATCCCAATTTCATTTGGCGGCGATTCACCAAAATTGGTCTGTATGATGATGCCAATCGGCGATTTAGAGTTGTCAGATGTGCTACTTGCTAATCATGATGAAGTGGCTAAATTTGTTACTGAGAAACGATGCATGGAACACCTTGCTGGTAGATATTTATTGCAACTGGCCTTAACTAAATGGGGCGTCGACTGTTCCTATATTGAAGTTAGAAGAAACGAGTTTAGGGCGCCTAGTGTTGCTTATTTGCCGGGAACTTGGAAAAGGGCCCCTCTTCCATCAATTTCTATCGGCCATTCATCGGGCTATGCCTTTGTGGCCTTAGTAGAGTCTGGCTGGACTGTTGGCATTGATGCAGAGCCAGAAGATCTAGTAATCTCGAAAGGAGTGTTTGATATGATGGCAAAGGGGGATGAACTCTCTTATCTCAACAATAATCCAAATCAAGCGGTAAGGTTGTGGACTAGCAAAGAATCAATCCAAAAATCTGCAAGGCTTGGCATGAATTTAAACCCGCGTAATATTCGAATCCCAATTGGAGAAACGAAAAGTAAATTATCAATTAAAAATTCGATTTTTCAATTGGAAAATTTCATATTCAAAGGATTTTTTATCAGTATTAGTTATTGTCTTGGAGAAGGTTATGACTCAATCCCCGAGGATAAATTGCTAGAGCAAACTCAGCGTGCAATGTCTAAAGGTGAAGATTGGTCGGTAGGCTGTAAAACAACTAGGTCGAATGCTTGATTATTTCCAAAACATGTAACTTTCACGGCTTTCTTCCCAAGGAAGGTCGAGAAGTATGCCAATTTCGGTTAAGATGACATAATTTAACAAGAGATAGGTCAAATAACTAACAATCAATACCAGCAGGGATGTATTGACGATTTTTCTTCTTTCCCTTTTCGCTTGATCTAACGTACAAATTCCTTTCGCTCTAAAATGGATGATTAATCCAATGATTACAAAAGATAATGCCAACAACAACATCAATGGTCTAAACCATCCGTAACCGTCACCGCCCCAATATAGGGTGTCTGATAACGCAGCCGCTGAACTAACACTTGCTAGGCCAAATAATACCAATACGACACTTGGCAGGCAGCACATAGAAGCAATAATGGCTGAGCCAGAAATCAACTTAACCAGCGATTTCTTGTCCTTCTCGTCCGCTATTTCCACTCCCCCTAACAATGACTAAAACGACTCTCGGCTAAAGCATTAGGGTATGACTCCAATGGTAATACGGAAGTACCATCAGACCATTCACCCATGAATTCTAATAGCGGCCCTTGAATCAAGTGCTGATAAGCAAAGTCTTCGGTGTTAAAATCAGCCCGGCTACGAGCAACGACCCAATCTGCTTGGGCATCAACCCGCCGATAAAACGACCAATCTGCCAGAGAGTCATGAACCTCATTAGCCGGGATATAATGTGTCGCAATCATTCTAGGAAATCCATATTTGTCACTTGGAACGTAAATGACCAGTGAATTGTTTTGGTTGGTTAAGTCGAATAGTTGTTGATGGTATGCGCTTTCACATTGTCCAACAGTCATGTCATCTTCAGCGACGACTAAATGAATTATTGTGTGCTCTGGTAATTCAGTAAAATTTGGCTGCCAAAGGTTTTGGCTCGGTCTTGAAGCGGCCATTTCTGTGTCCACTACCAATGTTTCACTGCCCCAACTAAACTCTTGCACCATTTGTAAGGCACTAATTGAGTATGCTCCGCCTAAGCTGTGTCCGCCGATGTACAGATGTTCAGGCATGATAGATAAATTGCCTAATACGTCATCAATTTCTTGACCTCGAGTATCATCAGCAATTATCGTATTAAGCTTGTTTAGTGCAGAATTTATTGAGTATAAACGTGGGACATGATGTGGCCAATCAGAAGTACCTTGGTTATTATCTGGGTCAAAATCTTCACCACCTTCCGGCCTTATATCGGTGGGATATTGGATGTAAGCCACGACCATGCCTTTACCGACAAGTCGTTCAATCCAATCGGTGTAGGAATCTCTTGATGGATTGTTAAATGCATGAAATAGAATGGCTAATGGCACACCTTCAATACCTGGGTCCTCGGGCATTATTGGTATTGAAAGATAGATTGAAAATTGTATATCTTCTTCGGTATCTCCTTGAATCGCTGTGACGTTTTCTGGAAGGTCGTATGGATAGATTTCTAAAACTTCTAAAAATGGTCCTGGCTCTCCTCCGTAGCCAAATATTGGCTTTGCTGGCGGAGATGGTGCCATACCGACTAAAGCAGGTATTCCCGGCATCATCAGCCATGCAGCAAGGAATACCGCAAATAAGTGCGAAATTGTGTATAAATTATCCAATCCTGAATCTTTAGACTTGGGCAATTTGGGTACGCCTCTTGCGATTATGGCAGATGAGAATAGTAACACTCCATAGATTGTTGGTAGTAATAGAAAAGCACCTCGAAGGTACCTTAAATCCATGATGACGAATACTGCATAAGAGCCAATTATGAAACCGGAGCAAATTATTGCTCCATAGCCAAATACTGGATTAATCGGTTTGTCTTGTTGTCTTCTGACCATCAACCACATACTACTTGCGAGAATAACTCCAGCAAATGTGGTTACTGCTGGAACATTGTCGCGTAGCAACATGGTCCATTCTAGCGTTCTAATTGCTAGCGGCCAAACTGCATTTTCTAGGGTATTGCCGAGAATCAGCAAATATAGTGTTTCAAATAATGCAATTATTACGCCAAACAGAAAAAGGAATAGTCCGAATAAAGGTGATTTGGCAAACCTGCTACCTGTGGAACTTACCACCTCCGCACGGTTGTCCATAACGACAATTTAGTTTTACAGTAGAAAAAAGGTTGTAATGAAAATCAAACATTGACATTACGTACTTCAGGTGTCTGATCGGCAATCATAAACTCAATCAGTGCCGCCCACATAACAAATTCCATGCTCTTTTCTAGTTCTTCTTGACCACCAACTTCTGCAATCATATTATCAAATGTATCTAACGGAGAATGATACGCACTGTAGTCTTCATCATAAGCCCCCAAGTGGAATATTGTTTGGGCACCAAGGTTACGGAATGTGACGTGGTCTGAACGACCAAAAGTGTCCTCATGGACATCCATCACTAGATTGTAATGGTCATCCCAATGTTGGTCGCAACCTGCGCCATATTCGCCGTCAATTCTCATGTCCATTGGGGCGTTTAGTACATCACGATGAACATAATCCAAGATGGTAGTAATTGCAACATCTTGCACTTCAGGATCAATATCTGGTCCAGACCAAGCATGATATGGAAATGGATCGCCATTGGCTTTTTTTGCTGGATAGGAAATCCCCATCATGTCCATATTTATGTAAAAGCGGAGTTCTTTGTCTTGGGGCAAGCAATAATCACAGTCATTATTGGCAAACGCGTTTGAGCCTCGTAAACCTTCTTCCTCACTAGACCATAAAGCCAAGAATGTATCGCACTGAACTTCAATATCGACAAATGCCTTGGCATATAGCATAATGGCAACAGTGCCCGCAGTATTGTCATAGGCACCTTCGTATGTACCACCTCCCGGCGGTCCTCCAGGTATGGCTACATCCATGTGGGCACCCATTCCTTGAACGCATGAATTGTCCTTGCCTCTTTTCCAAGCAATAACATTTAGGCTCTCAGGTTCTGTAATGCTGAGTGTATCAGAAACTCTCATTATGTTGGTTTCATATCCTAGGCCCTCAAAATGCCCATGGAAAAAGGAGGCTGCTCTTTCAAATGCAGGGTTTGGCGACCCCATCCATCGATTGATGTAGCCGCCACATTGTGTTGAATCACTACAAACACTGGTTATGAAATCCATTTTTTCAAACCATTCAGCACCACTGATTATTGGTGTGCCATTGGTTAACTCCATCTCAAATGATTCGCCTTTACCATTGTCTTCTACAATGGTTATTCTAACATTTTCAGCATAAGGGGTTGGCAGTAATTTTCCATTCATTTGATTGCCTTTCACCATTGCATAGCCATTGGGAATGAGAGTGTCATCGATAAATAACAATACGTTATTTGGTACAGATATCGCTCGACCTTCACCAACCAAAAAGAAATCATTCCATTCCCCTGTTTTCAAAATCGCGTCATCAGGGGAGGTAAAATTAATTTGAAAATCTGCAATTTTTTGATCCGTTTCTATGGATTGTTCGCCAAAACATCCTGACAAGGTAGCAGTGAACATAATCAGGACTATCAATAAGCCCTTGATTGAAGATGTCTGCATAAACTTCCCTTTCACAACTTGCTGATAGGCTTTATTGGTTTTAGTGCCCAACAATACCTGTTGTCTGGTGCGGATAGCGGGAGTCGAACCCACGACATAAGGTTGGAAACCTCAGATGATAACCACTTCACCATATCCGCGATATTTCTGCCGAGAAGTATTGACTCTTTGAGTCAATCGGTCGCCAAATCATTCGAAACCGGGAGGCGGTGGCGGCACTTGTCGATTAAGGCCAAATTCAGCACGAATATTTTGTGGTGTGGAATTTTGTCTTGAAATTCTAGCTTTTAGCACACTTTCAGCATGTTCACGTCGTTCCTTATTCCTCCGACTATTGTTGGCTTTTCCACGCACGTACAATGTTCCCATCAAAGCGAACAGTATCAAAATACCAAGAGCAGCCTGAATAACTGGCTGTTTGAGCAATTTGTTGATAGTATCAGTTTGATCATCAATAGTATTAGTTTCTAGTCTAGAATCTTGAGCATCTAGAGTAATGGTGATGCTATCCATGGCAACATCAGATCCAGGTTCTTTTGCCAGTAATACCAACTGATACTGTCCAGGCTGTATGGCTTCTCCAGAGAATACCACCACTTGTGTCCCACCAGAATCGGGGGTGAAAATTAGTGTCTGTGTTGTTGTATCGGCATCAATGCCTGTCATAGGTTGCCATTCGATTCTTATTCCCGCATTGACCATTTCAGTAGTTATCGTACAAGTAAAAGTGAACCAATCGCCTCCAGCCAAGTCCAAGGTTATTTTCGCTATGTCACTAGTCAGTGTTGCTTCACCAGCATTTCTTGCTGGATCACTTGGCC
>CAXHFO010000104.1:0-6122 GCA_964015895.1 uncultured Candidatus Poseidoniales archaeon | reverse complement strand
ATTATCAGCGGTCTCGTGGGCTCGGAGATGTGTATAAGAGACAGAATTAGGCTTTAATACTACCAAAAAAGGCTGGCCACATCAACCAAAATCATCTTGGCCGTTAGTTGATGAACAAGAATGACCGATTATAACAGGGTTCGGTATAAAGACAAGAACATTCTTCCCCCTAAAGGGGGAAGCGTAAGCAATGGCTAATTCATCGGCAGGCGGAAAAATTCGCACCTCTATTTTCATTGTATTCCTTATGGTTTCTATGACTTGGTCCGCCGGAATCAACGATATCGTCGCCAAGTATGAGCCTACAGATCGGCTTTCAGACAGTACTTCATTGGAAGCAAATGCTGGTTGTGACACCTTCACAAGAAGTGCAGGAACGCCGATTTATGTTGATCCAATCAATGGTTCAGCGACTTGGTCGGGTACGATTAATTGTCCAAAAAACAGTTTGAGTGAAGCGGTTTCTGCCGCAATATCAGGCGATGAAATTATCCTTCAATCCGGCAATTATCATGATAATGTGACAGTGGATAATCTAGACAATCTAGTTATTCGTGCTGCAGATGGTGCTAGTGTTGTATTCGATGGAACAAAAAGTATCACTGACGATATGGCTGCAACGTGGGGCGTTGCTGATGGGGCGGGAATTCAAACAGTTACCTTGAGCGAGCCGGGCTGGCAGTTATTCTACAATTATGACGAGCAAGTGCCAGCTCGTTGGCCAAATGCTGCATTTAGTGATGGGTCGGTATTTGACCGCGACAACAACTGGGCGCATGGCACAATGTCGGCCAGATCTATCGACAATACCGACAACGATGGCAATGGTGAGCCTGATGTTGGTTGTTTAAGTGGCGAGGAATTATATCTGGATGGCAGCACTTGGAAGTGTGTTGATTACGGCAATGGCGTAATGGAAGATGATTCTACATGTTGCGGCAATCACTCAGGTTTAGTTGCCGCTGGAATCAATCCAGTCGGGGCAATTGCTACCCTCAACGTTGCCTCTTTCCGCTCATATAGCCGAACCATCAACACTTGGGATTCAATCACTGGTTCATTCACTTATGACACTGTACCGAATTGGAAAATCAAAGAGCATGCCTACATGCTAGAAGGTAAGCGAGAATTGATTGATGTCGATGGTGAATGGTGGTTTGACAACTCAAATAACGAGCTCCATTACCAAACTCCATCAGGACAGGATGCCAACAATCTTGATCTAAGAGTCAAGACTCAGCCCTATGCAATAACCGTAACCAACTCGGACGGAGTAACTATTCAAGGCATCGATTTCTTTGGCACTACAATCAATGTCAACAACTGCGATGGTTGTTCATTTACTAATTCATCTCTCGAATATCCAAGCACATCAAAGCGTGGTTTGGGCATTGCTGGAGAAGATGTCGATGACCGCTGGGCAACCAGGTTCTATCGCAGTACCAATACCTTTGTCGACCAGATTTCAATCGCTTATACTGACGGTACCGCCATTGAATTCCATGGTTCAGCTGGACAGTCAAATAATAACCAAATTAACAATTCTTACTTCTATCACATCGACTGGTCGGTTACAGATTTGCCAGGTTTGATGGTTTCAGTATTTGAGGGCGGTAGAGATTTCACTTTCTCCAATAGCACAGTTAGTTTAACCGGTGCGTCTGCTACTCTTTCACTGGGTGATGCGCCACAAATTTGGCACAACGAAGTTTGGGCTACCGGCTATCTGCAAAGCGATGGTGCTGTTGTTCAAATGATGCAAGAAGAGCAGACTGACGCTAATATTGCTTACAATTGGATACATGATACCGACAAGTATGGTATTAGAATGGATGGGCCAATAGGCGGTTCTAACAATGGACGTAATGCAACAGTTCATAACAATGTGTTATGGAATGTCAGCGGTGCATTGATGGTCAAAGGCGATTATCATGAAGCAACAAATAACACTGTGTTTGGTGATGATGGTGGTAAAAATAACATCATCGTGCTTTACGAAAATGGTGCTGGAAATGAAAACTCAGTAATTTGGAATAATGCTGCGGATTCAATTGCCGCACATCGTGCCGCCAATATTTGGGACAACCCCCTTCAAGACGATACTTTTGGTATGAATTGGAATGGTTATACTAATGGTTATGTCGAATCAATACAAGCTCGAAACCATCACACTTGTGCAGTTTACGACAACGGATCATTGTATTGTTGGGGCAGGAATAACTACGGACAACTCGGTTTGGGCTATACCAGTAATGAAGAATTGACTCCAAAATATGTTAATGTCGGTGCTGGAAAAACCATCGCTATGATGGAATCAAGTGGTTCAGGAAACCAAGCATCGTCAGTATCATCTCAAACCTGCGTGGTTCTCAACGATGGCCAATTAATGTGCTGGGGAGATAATCAAGATGGTCAACTCGGTATTGGTAATACTACAACTGGAGGCGTTTGGGTGCCTACTGCTGTGGATTTAGGTGCCGGCAGGCAAGCGATTAGCATCGCGCTTTCCAACGGGGCCTCATGTGCTTTGTTAGACGACCAATCAGTAAAATGCTGGGGCAGAAATAACAAAGGGCAATTGGGCCTTGGCAATACCTCAACAAATGATGTTCTTACCCCTCATCTAGTAACTTTCACTGGTTCGAGTAAACCAGTCAAACTTTACGGTGCATTAACCGCATTTTGTGCATTGATGGATGATGGTTCAGTTGCTTGCTGGGGGGGAAATAGTGAAGGACAACTTGGTCTTGGTGATGAACTAGATCGAAATACTCCAACCTATCTAACATTACCAGCAAATCGTCAAGTTACTTCTCTAGACATCGGTAAAAACTTCATGTGCATGTCTTTTGATGATGGTACAGTTGCTTGTTCGGGAGCCAACGACATAGGTCAGCTCGGGATTGGAAATTTTCCTGATGAATTAACCTTGACAGCCACACAGGATTTAGGAGCCTATGCATTATCTGTCGATACATCACAGCATGGAGCTTGTAGTTTGATTGTTAATGGTAGTATGATTTGCTGGGGAAATACAGTTGACGATGTATTCGGTGTTGGCTATACTGGAACTTTCACTTTAGCATACGTCCCAAGCCTATTCCCACTTGTCGATTCTGCAAGAAATGTAGCCACAGCCTCGGTAGGTTTTACCCACACTTGTGTCGTTCTTGACGATCAATCAGTGTCTTGCTGGGGTAACAATAATCGTGGCCAATTAGGATTGGGTAATTCCTCCTCAAATTCCGTTCACACTCCAGATATTCTCACCAGCCTTGACCCACTTCGCAAAGCTACAGTTGAGCAACAACTTGTTGATCCAGACAATCGAGATTTCAGGCCAAAGTGGGGCTCTTATTTACACCAATTAGGTGCAGGCGCTTATGATGCAGATGATTCATCTCCTTGGGTGCCAGGAATAAAATGGAGTTATTCTCCACTAACTAATCCAACAGTTGGTTGTACTCATGATGGTGCACTCAATTACGATAGCAGTGCGGAATTCGAAGACGGTTCATGTTACTACATCACCATTGCACCAAGTGTAACAAGTGCACAATTATCGGCTACAACACCAATGACGCCAATCACCATGACACCAACTACTTCCTATGTGACAAATTCATCTTCCCAACCGTTCCAATTCGCAGCAGGCTATGATGTCCATCAAGATATGGATATTGCGATTGATAGAAATGGTAATTCTCATATTTGTTTCCGTACCCCTGACGGCGGTGGTAACTTATTCTACATGACTGATGTTACAGGCGCTTGGGCTTGGGAAGGCGTTCATATTACAAGTAGTGCTAATGTTGGTACAGAGTGTAATATTGCCGTCGATTCTAACGATAATTTGCATATTGTATATCATCATGTGACCAACATGAATATCAAATATGCCACCAGAGCCATTTCTTCTGACGGGTCTATCTATGGTGAGGCGACATGGGGTAAATCTAACATGGCCACGTTGGATCAAATTGGCAGTTTCATCTCAATGGATATTTCAGAAGATGATACACTCTATGTTTCCTACTTCCAAGGACCTCCAGAAGGTCAAGACTTACTCTGGAGTAAGAAAACCTCAGGGGGCTCTTGGGTACATGGAACAATTGACACAACTGGTCAAACCGGCAGATATAATTCAATTGTTTATGATGACTTAAATTCAGCAGTCCATGTTTCCTACAAGCGAGGCGATACTAACAACTTGAAGTATGCTGTAAAAGAATCAGGCAGTTCATGGGTGACCCAAAATGTCGACACGTCTGAGTCAACTAATGGGGACTCCTCAATTGCCATCGACTCAAATGGCTATGTTCATATTGCATATTCCAATAATGCCGGCACTAAGCTGCTTTACTCCACCAATGCCGCTGGTTCAGGATTTGTGACAACGGTTGTAGACCAAGGTGCTGATGCTCAATCAGGTATAATGATGAGATTGGATGATAATGACAAAGCACACATTGCATACCATAACGCCAACGGTGATACTTTGAATTATTCTTCAAATGCACAAGGTGCCTGGATAACTCAAACACTTGATGGTGAATCAACTTCCAGAGGCAAAGGAGTTTCTATGGAACTGGATAGTAATGGAGATATGCACATGGCTTATCTCGACCAAGATAATGATCAATTGAGATTCGGTAAATTCCGCAGTCTTGCCAATACCGAAACTTATGAAATCCATCCAGACCTGCCATCTGGATTGTCTTTTGGCGCTAATAATGGAACTATTTGGGGCACGCCTGCTGAAGGCTTCGCTGCCGCTGATTACACAATATATGCCAATACAACTACACAATCTGCTACAACAACTGTTCAGTTGATGTCGATGTGGCAAGTTGAGCCTAGTGTCGCTGGCGTTGAGATGATGAAAGATGACACACTTACTCCAATAACTTTCAACTGGTCTGCGTGGTCTTCAAGCCTAGTTAACAGTACAAATGCAGTTTATAGTTCAGGCGATTCAGGGAATTACAACAGCATAGTAACAGATAGCAATGGCAAGGTTCACATTGTATCATATCGAGATGATTCAAAAAAGGATTTGATGTATATTACAAATCAAACAGGCTCCTGGGTTTCAAGCAAACTAGATCATAATTCTAATGTTGGCCAATATTGTAGTATTGCTATCGATTCCTCTGATGGTTTGCATGTATCATATCGTTATGATACTGGTAATAAATTGAAATATGCTTACAAGGCATCAGGCAGTTCGTCATGGGCCAAGACAGAAGTTGATCAAACCGGCGGCAAATATACTTCGATTGCCGTAGACTCTAATGGTATTCCACACATTGCTTATCGTGATGGATCTTCAGGCGACCTTGGATATGCTAAGAAGACTGGCGGCTCTTGGACTTGGAATAATATTGTAGCCGGTGGAGATGTTGGCTGGACGTCTATTGATATTGATTCAAACGATGACATTCACATAGCATTCTATGAAACAACCGGTGAGGACCTATATTATGTGACTGATACATCCGGTTCTTGGGTTAGTTCTTACATGGATGATATTGGCAACGCAGGTGGAATGGCTGTAGACATTGCAATATCGCCAATAACTGATGAGCCAGGAATTAGTTATTTTGATGCAGGTGGTGATGATTTGAAATATAGAGCATATTCCGGTTCTTCTTGGACAACTACAACTGTTGTATCGGCAGGAAGTGTCGGGAGATATAATTCTCTTGTTTATGATTCACAAGGTTCAGCCCATATTTCCTATGAGAAAAATCAAGCAGATGATTTGTGGTATGCTACAGATGCTACCGGTTCTTGGGTCACCAAAGGCATACACGAAAGCTCATCCAGCATCGGAATTTACACAGCGATCGCTGTGGATATTAATGATGACCTCCATATTGCTTATCGACACAATTCTGGTCAAGACCTTTACCATGCAACAGTCCAAGGTCACAATACTGGTTCATCTGCCCGTTCTGCGCTATCAGGTGCAAGTTGTACGTTCTCTCCATCTTTGCCAACTGGACTCAATGTAGAATCAGGAACATGTACGATTTCAGGTGCGCCTAGTTCAATACAGTTCAATACTACCCACACTATCACTGCAACCTCCTCAACAGGCATGTCATATACTGGAGAAT
>CAXHFO010000103.1:0-6130 GCA_964015895.1 uncultured Candidatus Poseidoniales archaeon | reverse complement strand
ACAATCCAATACTCAAAATGAAAGATTTTGCCGAGTATGCTGTTTGGCAAAAGTCTACTACTGAGCAACTAGGTTATGTTTCTAAAATTAAAGTTGCACTTCCGGCTAATATTTTTGCTGAAATTCCTGAAAAAATCCCTTGGATGAAATAGGTTATTTCATTGGATTCTTTGGAATTACCCCATCATTTTGACTCTTGGGTAAAGCTTGCAAATCAGCAAATGTCAGTTGCTTCGCTGGAGCTTCGCTAATTATTGTTAACCGCTCATCCATTGACATCTGCGCAATAAATTCGATTCTACCTCTGGTTCTTGTCAAATCGTAAGATAATGGCTCTAGATTTTCAACGATTTGTTCTTCAAATTCATCTTTTACCTTTTCGCCACGCCAAACTGAATAGCCCCACCGATAGGCAATTCCAACAATTGCCGCACCGTAAAGCAATAGCAATATTGTTGCAGCAAATACTACTGGATTGCCATCTCTTGCTTGGTCAAGTAAATTTCTTGCGATCAGGAATAGCAAACCAATTCCTACCACTGGTTTTAGAATGCTTTCAAGCCATTGATCTACCGGCACTAATCTGCCTTTTGCTGGGTCAACAAATACCAAATCAGACTCAAATGCAGTGTTTAGTACTCCTAGAATTCCAAGCATAATGATGTAAAGCCCCGAGGCGATAATAAATTCATTAGGTGTAGATTCAAGTTTAAAGATCCAATGAACAATCAACCAAGCAAATAATCCTAAGAATGCGCCCTGTGGAACATAATTAAAATGTATAACATGATTAGAAAACTCGTTAACTTTGCCAGCTTCTTCTATTGATCCCCTGTGTGGTTTAGGGATATGTATAACTTGCCAGTGGAGTACTTTCTCCATTTGTTTTAGGGTATTGATGAGTAATTTCTTCTTAATTAGCAAATACTCGATTAGAATCAGAATTGGTAGACCTAAGACAATTATTGGTAGAGCCATAATCACTGCCAAGGGAAAAATAATCAAAGTTGGTAGTAATATAAAATGTGAAAGAGTGAGCGGGTGAAATAAATCTGCCTCAATCAGACGCTGCTTTGATGGCTTTATCTTAAGGCCCCTTGCTAAATCGTTTAGGGTAGTTCTAAACGGAGAAACTTGACGTCCAGCATCAATAATTTGTCTTACTGAGTTGCGATATTGGGATTCCTCATGACCAATTCCAATAAAGAAACTCCATGCTAACCTCATTGGTAACGCCATAACAATTGGTATGGATAGGATTGCCGTAGCCCACAGCAGTCCAGATACATCTAATTCCGCAGCCATGTCCCGCTCAAACTGGTCTAACCGCTAATCCGGTTTGAATGGTTTGGCTGACAATTTAATTTGTGTCAAGTTTATCGACCATGGAGATTTCCCCGTTATATGGCCAGAATTGCGGTTACAGATGGTATTTCTGATGAAGCAAAATCTTTGCTCGAGAAAAACGGTCATGAAGTTGTGGTAAAGTTCTATTCTAATGAGGAATTATTAGACGGAGTTCTATCAACTTTTGATGCTGTAATCGTCAGAAGTGCAACTAAAATTACCGCTGAAGTAATAACTGCTTCAAAGCCCAGTCTCTCAGTGATTGGAAGGGCTGGTGTAGGTGTTGACAATATTGATCTAGAGGCGGCCGGTAAAGCTGGAATACCAGTTGTTAACGCACCTAGAGCTTCTACACAATCAGTTGTTGAGTTAACCATTGCCCACCTGTTGTCTTCGGTTCGTAAAGTCCCTAAATCAGACCGGTCGCTTAGAGATGGTCAATGGGCCAAAAAGGCCATGAAAGGGTCAGAACTAGCAGGAAAAACTCTAGGATTAGTTGGGTTTGGTAGAATCGCTCAAGGGGTTGGAGCAATTGCTCAAGTTATGGGGATGACAGTACACGCATTTGATCCATACCTGCCTCCTAAAGTTGCCAAAAGTCAGAATACTAGGTTGCATAAATCAGTTAATGATCTTTTTTCTAATTGCACACATATCTCGATTCACTGCAATTTAACTGAAGAAACCCACCATTTAGTTAACTATGAGATGATCAAAAAAATGCCGGGTAAATCACGTGATGGAGTAAAGTGCGGCAATCATATTGTCAATTGTGCTCGTGGAGGAATAGTCAATGAATTAGATGTTCTAAGGGCACTTAATGATGAATCATTAACCACAGCGGCATTGGACGTGTTTGAAGTTGAACCAGTTCCAGCTGATTATGAACTATGCCGACATCCGAATTTTCACGGTACTCCACATATTGGTGCTGCAACAGTAGAAGCGCAGCGAAGAGTTGGAACTGATATTTCTAAAAATATAATGGCAGTTCTGAAGGGTAAGAAATGCGATTACATCGTCAATAAAAAGCAGCTTTCTTGAGATTAATTTCAATAACCTATGACAACATGATTTAGGCATAGTGTGATACCATGAATCGGACTAGAATCATAGTTCATTGTGATCTTGACGCATTTTATGCAGCTGTTGAAACCTTACATCATGGATTTGATGAAGCAATCCCTCTGATAATTGGCTCGGACCCTGAAGGAGGGCGTGGAAGAGGTATAGTTTCAACTTGCAACTATGCTGCTCGTAAGTTTGGTATTCGCTCAGCTATGGCCATTAGTGAAGCATGGCGCAGATGTCCCGGAGCACCATACGGCAGCGGCATTTACATCAGAGGTAGTAGAGGTTTATACTCAAGAGCATCTCGTAAAGTGATGCAGATTTTGCAAAAACCGGCAGAATATTTTGAACAGGCGAGTATTGATGAAGCCTACTTAGATATTACCACTTTTGTATCTGGTGATTGGGATGCAGCAGTGGCATTATGCCGTGATTTACAAGAGGAAATTATCAAACAGATTGGATTGTCAGCATCATTTGGCATCGCACCAAATAGGATACTTGCAAAAATGTCAAGTGAGGTAAACAAACCTAGGGGTATATTTCGAATTCTTCCTGACGAAGTAAGCCAATTCTTTGATTCGAGAAATATTAGAGAAGTCCCCGGTATTGGTAAGAAGAGAGCGACACAATTGACCGAATGGGGGATAACAACTGTTGATGAAATCTACGGTTATGGAGAAATTGCTCTTGCTAGAATTACTGGTGAAAGATTTGCTAATTGGATTATGTTGGTTTATGAGGGGAAAACATCTAGTGAAATTAGCCCACTTAGAAGTCGAAAATCAATCGGTAAGGAACATACCTTTGATTATGATAAGGATGATCATCAAATAGTTCTCGAGTCATTACTTAGTCTAGTACGTAGGGTGATGAAATCATCTCGTGAAGCAGGAGTTTCAGGTCGCTTAGCAGAAGTCAAGATTAGATACACTGGATTTGAAACTCATACACATGGCAGGTCAATACCTGTGGCAATGGATGATGATGAAGTATTTACTGGACTAGCAAAGCGACTATTTGCCAATAACGTACAACAAGACCGAAAAATAAGGCTTATTGGATTTAGGTTAGGCCAACTTGATACACCAAAAACGAAGCAAACACGCTTGTTGAACCTATCAAATGAAGAAGAATAATCACTCCAAGCTGTGCATTGATGTTAGGATATTAGAGAAACCATGTAAACTCTCAGGTATGACAATACCCGAAATTGGTTGGTTTAGAGAAACACCATTTTCCTTTTTAGTTGCCCAAACATCACCATTGAAGGCCTGTAAGTCTGCAGTGGCTGATCTTAACTTTGCTTCCCGTGATTGATTAGCAATAGCCGGGCTTGGAAATGTATCTACATCAACAGCAGATTTACCATAGATAGTGCTACTAATGTGGTGAGTAAAAAATGGACATATAGGGCTAAAAGCACTCATAAAATCTCTAACTACGCGATGAATTGTCCACGCTGCTGCAGTATCACCATCATACAATCGTGATTTCACCATCTCGAGATAATGACTTGGTAATATTCCCGTGCCAAATGTCTTAAGATTTTGAGTGGCTGTGTAGATATCTAAATTAGCCCATGATGTGTTGACCTCAGACATCATTGAACTAAATTCTGATAATATCCATTCGTCCTCGATATTTAGGGCGTCAGGTGTAGTATCAAGATCGCTTGGAATTTCAAATTGCGACGCAAATCTAGCGACGTTAAACAGTTTGGTTAAGACTCCAAAGTATCTTTTCTCGATTTCCTCTGGGTTGATATGGAAATCATCGCCAACTTGAGCATCACATGCTTTCCATAATCTGAAGCATTCACTGCCAATTTTATTGGCCTTTAGGCTAACTGTTTTCTCTGGTCCTTTGACTTTCCATGAGCCAGTACGTCCGCCTGCCCCACATTCAAGTACAGAGTCAGCGTCAATACCATTGCCCAATGATTTACTCATTTTTCTACCCCAAGGGTCCATTCCAAGGCCATCTATCCAAACATGTTTAAACCCGGGTTTGTCGAGTAGAAGTGCTGATTTTAGTAGAGTGTAGTAAAGCCATGTTCTGACAATTTCTTTGCCCTGTGGGCGTAATGCTGTGGGAAATGCTTTCTCAAACACTTCAGGCTGGTTTAGATAACCACTAACAAATAGATTTGAATTAGATGAATCCATCCAAGTATCGAATACTTTCTCTTCACCAACAATCTTACCCATGTCTGCAGACATTGCTGAATAAGCACCAATATCTCGGCGAGTTTCTCGATTTATTACTCGACTGCCTTCAGGTGGAGATTCTCTCCATGGTTGAACATAAATCCCAGATGGTGGTACTATGATGTATTTACTATCTTCACTGTACCATATTGGTATTTCTGTGTGGTACCATCTGCGGCGAGAAATTGGCCAATCAATACTTATGTTATCCATCCAATCAATTAAGAATTGACGATTTCTATGTGGATGAAATTCAATATCCTCAATTAATTCTTTCATTCTACCTTGAATGTGAGTTTGTCTGACATACCACTCTTTCAGTAGAATAATTTCCACGGGGTTCTTGCCTCTTTCTGATACTGGTACTTCTTGATCTCGCTCCTCAATTTTGGCCACTTTACCATTGTGTTCAAGATACTCAATAACAGAGTTTCTTGCTTCAATTACTGTCATGCCAGACCATTGTTCGGCAATTTCAGTCATCCGCCCTTCCAAATTAATCGCTTGAAATGGAGTAAGTCCAAGTTCACGAAATACTGCAACGTCATTTTGATCACCAAAAGAACACACCATCAAAACCCCTGAACCGAAATCAGATTTAACAGATGGATGGGTCATGATTTTAACAGTATTATCTCGACCATCTACTGGTAATGGTAGCGTAATTGTCTTACCTACTAGATGACGATATCTGTCATCATCTGGATGAACAACAACAACTCCACATGCACAAATTAATTCCGGCCTAGTTGTCGAGATAATTATCTCACTGCCATCATCTAAATGCCATATTACATCAACAAGTTTCGTTTTACGAGGTAGTCGCTCAACTTCTGCATCAGCAATTGTCGTGCCCTCGACAGGATCGTAGATATTTGGTCGCAAATCCTCGATGATAGTGCCGTTCTTGAATAATTCAACAAATATGGCCTGAGTTACTGCTCGATAATTCGGTGCATCTGTTAGATATTCCTTTGCAAAATCACAGGATAGACCCACCCTCTTTGCAGTGTTTCGCATGGCTTGCGTGAATTCCTCGATGGTTTCTTGACATAGCCTTAAAAATTCAGCTCGGTCATAAGTTTTCATTTTTCGTTTGGTATTTTTTTCAACGGTGAATTCTATGTTGATTCCGTTACGGTCAACACCCCAAGGGAAGTATACTTCTTTACCGAGTAATCTTTGTGATCTCGCGATTACATCAATCATAGAGTATTGAGCAACTGCTCCGATATGCCAGGTTCCCGATGGATATGGTGGCGGTGTGTCGATAACAAATATCTCTTTACCAGAGTCTGGATTAAAACCGTATCTCATGGTATATTCTACTGCATCAGACGAATGCTCAGTCTGTATTTTCTTCTCTAGGTCTACTGACCATCGTTTCTCATTTAGTCTTGGAGTTGGCATATGCCTCACCGGCCCCACGCTCGTTAACAACACGGGTCCAGCCTGCCCCTGTCTCTTATACACATCTGACGCTGCCGACGAAGGTTCGAGTG
>CAXHFO010000102.1:0-6218 GCA_964015895.1 uncultured Candidatus Poseidoniales archaeon | reverse complement strand
GATTATCAGCGGTCTCGTGGGCTCGGAGATGTGTATAAGAGACAGTCACAAGGGACTTCTTCGCGTTGATCGTTGTAACATTTCTCATCATCACGTGTTCTATCTTCACTAGAGTCCTCTTCTGAAGTGGATTCCTCACTAGATTCTTCGGAATCTTGCTCGCCTTCATCACAATAGTATTCACCTTCTCTATCTGATGCTTCAGTCCAAGTTCCACCTCTTGCCTCACAATCTTCTTGGTCGGTTTGCGAAGTGGATGATTCTGCATCTGTAGTATTATTTCGAGTCTCCTCTGCAGCTAACCTATCAAGGTCACATCTTTCTTCACAATCAGCATCTGTACCGCCATCTGCTAGACATTGCTTCAGGCATTTTTTGTCACAATTTTTCTTTTTGTCCTCAGATTCCTCACCGGTAAAACGGTCAAGATAATCCGCACCAATACATCCAGCAGTAGAGCTTGCGATTAGCACTGACATCAACAACAACACAATACTTTTGTTCATAGCCTAAGGATTACTGACTACATTATAATTGATTTCATTAATTGTCTATCGCAAAGTAAGTTATGTCAAGTCAGTAACAATCTCCTATTGAATTGATTAGACTTGGCCGCATTCAGCGCTTCTTGAATTGCGCACCGAGGAAATATTTGCGAATTATTCGGTTTCTTTGCAGAGTCGTGCCAAATTTATTTACCAACCACCAGTAGAATTCTATGGTAAACCAGCAAGCAGCAAAAACCATTAGGTAACCAATCAATGTGAAAATTTGGAATAGTACGGCAATTAACGACGAAAAAATCAATGCAAAGGCTATGTCGTACAAGGTACCCAAGCACAGCCAATAACGCATTAGGCGAGCTAGGTAATTATTCATCAACTACCGTAGTAGATGTTGGTATAAAAGATAGAGTGATTCCTTCAACGATTACGCAGGTAATCTTCACCATACCAAGCCCATTGCTCCATGGTCCAATTTGGTGGTAGTCCTTCTGGGGGCAAAGGAGGGCCTTGAGGGGTTTGTACAGGTGGAGCATACTCCATTGCTGGTTGAGCCATTGGTTGAATGATTTGTTGATTGACCAAAGCCGTGACATTATCAGGCATAAGTGCTGATTTACGACGAGTAGCGTATAATCCAATTACGACAATAATTCCCAGAATAACCAGCCCAATAGCCACTATTGCAACTATATTAGAAGAATCATCTTCATCATCTGGAATTACTGACATGGAGGCGTCTTGCGGGTAGGCATCTAGATTATCACCAACTCCATCACCATCAGTATCGATTTGTTCGGTAGCATCATTGGGAAATTCATCTAATTCATCGTCTAGACCATCGCCGTCCGAATCAAGACAACCAAATCGCTCTATTGTCGAATTACCAAATACCGTCGGGCAAGAATCAGGCATATTACCGCTGATTAGATCACCATAACCATCACCATCTTGGTCGGAGTATTGTGTAGCATCATTGTTGAACGCATCATAAGCATCTGACCAACCGTCACCATCACTGTCACGGCATCCAAACACGTCTTCGAAGGATGTTCCAGCAATGTTGGTGCAACCATCTGGTTGAACTCCTTCCGCATTATCGCCGAATCCGTCATTATCACCATCGAAATGTTGAGTTGGCTCATCAGGGAATGCATCAGCACCGAAATTTATGTTCCAGGTATCATCTGGGTCTGACCAACCATCGCTATCTGAGTCAACACAACCTAAGCGGTCTAGTGTGGAAGTTCCAACAATGGTTGGACAGTAGTCGCCATTGTTCCCTCTTAACTCATCACCGTAGCCGTCATTATCGCTGTCGGCCCATTGGCTTGGGTCAGCTGGGAAAGTATCGATTGAATCGGCATAGCCGTCGTAATCACCGTCTAGGCAACCGGTTAATTCACCGGTACTAGAGCCGGAGGTTAGCGGACAATCATCGATAGTATCGCTGTATCCATCATTATCATCATCATCATCCTCAACCGCATCTTCACAACCATCTGCATCATTATCAGTTTCAATGGTGGAAATGAATCCGATGTTACTTACTGGGCATAAATCAGCTGCCATAGCAGAAACTTGACACAACTCATTGCCAGCACCAGCATCACAAATACCATCACCGTCATCATCCAAGTCTTCATCATCATCTCGACATCCATCACCATCTAAATCAGATGACGAGCGTGATGCCCAGTTGATTTCTCCCCGAGGACACAGGTCGCTTGGATCGACAACTCCGTCGTTATCATCATCATCATCTTCACTAGCATCAGCACAACCATCTAAGTCATGGTCAATGCCTTTTTGCGAGGTCCAAGATTTCTGACCTGTTGGACAATTATCATCAATATCCAAAACTGAATCATTATCATCATCTTCATCGCATGCATCGCCAAAATAGTCACCATCATAATTGGCTTGACCAGGATTAGCAACAGCAATGCAATTGTCATCTTCATCTAGGACACCATCTGCGTCCAAGTCATAGAATGGATCGATTCTGACAACCTGGTCTTTACCGTTATCAACATAGTAAAGGTGACCATCTGGTCCAACTTCAAGACCCATGATGAATTGTGCACTGGTTTGGATTGTATCAGCAACAACAGCACTCTTGCCGTCATCTGCTAAATCATAAGCGACAATTTGCCCATTACCATTTTCTGAGACAAACAAAGTATCACCTTCTAGGGCAATGCCAGAGGGACGCCCAAGTCCAGTATCCAAGACTCCCCATTCCATACCTCTTTTTTCCTTGTACTCTGCGAGTGGTTCCATCTGAGTTGCGGAGTTGAGTATGTCGGTAGTTGAAACCGATTGGTCATCGGTATTAACCCACAAGACACGATTCTTTCCTGTATCTGCTATGTAGAGTATCCCAGATTCCTTGTCCAAAACCATGTGGCCGGGTATGCCTCCGTCTCTGGTTAATTCAATGTCGACATATCGATGAACAATACCATCGGAGTGATCGTCTTGACCAGTGTCATGGTCTTCTTGAAAATCATAGTAGACTAACTCGCCGTAATAGCCATCGAAGTACCAGTATGCATTACCACTATCATGAGCAATACCCATTCCATCTGGTGACTCGTGATTCATATCAATATGGCTACCAAGTAAACCATTGCCGTTATTTTGATTCTCTACCGCAAAGTGAGATAATGAAGATGGCCACAAGGTTGGGCCCATGAATTGATTTGGCGAACCTTGACCACAGTAGGTGTTTTGAGTTTCTTGGGCTGAGCCCCATTGCCAGTCAAACTCAGGATGATATGCGCCAAAGGCAATTGCGCTGACTTCTTCTAAGAAGTGATTACTATTGGAATCTTCACGGTTTTCGGAGTATTGAGTACTAAGTCCAGTATCATGAATAATGGAAATACTGTCATCACCACGGTTAGCAATCCAAAGTTCGTCAGCTCGTCCTGGATGGAATTCTAGGTCACGTGGATCAAATAAACCGTCAGTTGAATCCGCAATTACTACCTCATCAAAACCAGTACCAAATTGAGCAACGGTATCGCCATCTTCAGATGCTTGAACACTTGAAACTAGAGAAAATAAGAAAATGCTTACAATAAATACACTCAAACGCTTTGGTCCCATAAGTCAAAACAAATTCAATCTGTTTTTGATACCTTGCTTAAGTTGTTAAGCAAATTTTTGAAAATTATACTATTATTCCCACTCGATAGTACCTGGTGGTTTGTGCGTTATATCATAGACCACACGGTTAACTGCGCCTTTGACTGTGTTGGTTATTCGAGTACTAATTTTCTGTAGAATAGCGTGAGGAATCTCGGAATATTTTGCTGACATGCCGTCCATGGATTGAACTGCACGAACAACTATTGTTTCACCATAAGCACGAACGTCGCCGTGCACGCCGACGCTACGAACAGGAAGTAGGGCAGCAAAGTATTGCCAAGGCAAATCCATCAAACCTTCTGCGGCTGCCTTCTCAAACTCTTCTTCAACAATGGCACAAGACTCTCGAACTACCGCAACCCGCTCTGGTGTTAAGTCACCAAGAGTCCTAACCGCTAGTCCTGGACCGGGGAATGGTTGTCTTTCTGCCACATTGATTTCAAGGAAGCGGGCCAATTGTCTAACTTCATCTTTGTACAAATCACGCAGTGGCTCAACAACCTGTAGAGTCATATCTTCTGGCAGGCCACCAACATTGTGATGAGACTTGATAGTGTCACGCACACCACCACCTGATTCAATCCAATCTGGAGCAATGGTTCCTTGAACTAAATATTTAGCACCACATTTCTTTTGCTCATCTTCAAAAATCCTAATGAATAGTTCTCCAATCACCTTGCGCTTTTGCTCGGGCTCAGTAACTCCTTTTAGTGCCTCAAAGTAACGATCTGCTGCCTTGACAGTAACCAAATTATTGATGCCTTGCTCAGCGAGCAACGCTTCAATTTGTTCAGTCTCGCCCTTGCGCATAAATCCAGTATCAACATACACGCAGTGTAGCAAATCACCAACTGCTTTGTTGGCAATTACTGCTGCAACAGTAGAATCAACACCGCCTGAGCAAGCAATAATTGCTATATCATCAATTGTGTTTTGCAGTGATTCGATGGATTCCTGAACGAATTCATCGACATCAAACATCTCAGGCGCCCCCGTTGACCTCACGGTCTTGGGCTTTGACTCGCTCTACTTGGTCGAGTTTGTTTTGCTTTAGTGCCGCAGCATGTGCTTCGTTTTGCAAAGCTAACATCTGTACAGCCAAGTATCCAGCATTATCTCCACGGTCAACACCAACAGTTGCTGCTGGAACCCCTGGAGGTAATTGGACGATAGATAATAATGAATCAAAAGGTACACGACCGCCACATGGCACACCAATAACTGGCTTGGTGGTAAGAGCAGCCACAGCACCTGGCAGTGCCGCAGCTAATCCAGCCATTGCGATGAATACTTTGCAGCCATCGGCTTCGGCATCATGAATAATTTGTTCAACAAATTTTGGTGAGCGATGAGCACTAGCAACACGCAGTTGATAATCAACTGAAAACTGCTTCAAAATTTTGGTACACTTTTCGGCAACAGGCATATCTGAGGACGAACCCAACAGTATAGTAACTTCCATGTCAAAAGTGCCATCGCGGTCGGTTATTCAAGATGACTATTCATCTTCGATAATAAATTCCGTCAAATCAAGCCCTAAAAGACGGAAATCAAAGCGTTCTCCCATCCTTACACCAAACACATCCAAGCGTATTGCTAAGCCTTGTTGGGTTCTAGTACCGTAGATGTGAGCAAAACTATCTTTGTCAAATCGTTTCAATGCCATGGTATTTTGGCTAAACCTTCGAGATCTAATATCCCAACCAGTCATGGAGTCCGTTGGTAACCTAGATTTCGCAGACCAATTGGTTTGGTAAATCAAGTTGGCATCCTTGAAGATAAAATCAAGTGTCCGAAATATCATTACAAATGCCAGGAATGAGGACGCTATCCCCCACTCTACTGCGAAGTTATTATTTGCTACCATCAACCAAGAAAATAATGATAAACAACTAAAGAAAAACCCTAATCCTACTTTTAGTGAATTAAAGATTCCTTGCCTTGTGCTAACAGCACCAATACCACCTACCAGCATTAGAATTACCGAACCTCCACCAAGGAAATTTATCAGTTCCATACCAGTGTCTGTGAAATAGACGATCAATGTCAAAGCAAGTGGCAGTAAGCCCCATGATAGAGGTAGTAATACTGAACCTGCATTTGGTTTAAGCTCGATTTTTTCCCAGCCAAAGTGTTCAGGGCTGGTATCTCTAGCCCTCACCACTTGTACCACTACTCTTCATCGAATGGATGTTTCAAGCAAAGATTTCTTGCGGCATACACTTCATCCACCCGACGTACTGGTGTCGTGATCGGTGCTTCGTGAAGAGTCTCTGCATCAACCTTGAGTACTTGAGCAAAATCTTTGGCAAAGGTGTCTAATGTATCTCGACTTTCGGTTTCAGTTGGTTCAAACATCATACATTCTGGAACGACTAGAGGGAAGTACACTGTAGGCGCCATATAACCCACGTCAAGCAATCCCTTGGCCACATCCATAGCAGATACTCCAACTGACTCCTTGGCAGGTTGTAGCGATAAAGTGAATTCGTGTTTAGCAACTTCTGCTTCTGCACCATCAACAAACATGTGTGATACTCCGGCTTTCTCTGCCTCTCT
>CAXHFO010000101.1:0-6221 GCA_964015895.1 uncultured Candidatus Poseidoniales archaeon | reverse complement strand
TGCCCATCGACTTGGTAGATTTCCAAAACCGAGACGTCGAATGTACCGCCGCCCAAATCGTATACTAGGATGGTTTGGTCTTCTTCTTTGTCAACTCCATATGCTAGCGCAGCAGCAGTAGGTTCGTTGATAATTCTTAATACATCTAGGCCAGCAATCCTTCCAGCATCTTTGGTTGCTGTTCTTTGGGCATCGGTAAAGTAAGCAGGACATGTAATGACCGCTTGTTTTACTTCTACACCCAAATAAGCCTCAGCATCAGCCTTCAACTTCTGAAGGATAAACGCCGAAATTTCTTGGGGAGTGTAGTCATTGTCGTCTATTTTAGTATTCCAATCAGTACCCATATGTCGTTTTACCGACAATAGAGTTCTTTGCGCATTGGTTACTGCTTGACGTTTTGCGGTAACCCCGATTAATCGTTCACCACCATCTTTGGCAAATGCAACAACAGAGGGGGTTGTTCTAGCCCCTTCCGCATTAGCAATCACCACCGGTTCGCCATTTTCAATCGTTGCAACGCAACTGTTTGTTGTTCCTAAATCTATACCTATTACTTTACTCATTTTTTACACATCCTTTTCAAAATATTGGAATTCCACCATCGTCTTCATCATCATCTTTGTCGCTGAAATCTAAACTAATATCGGCAGATGGGACTTCATCATCACCATCAAGCGCTGAGCCCTGAGGGATCAATTTCAATGTGATATCTAATATGCCGTTATTCATCGACCAGCCAACAACATCCTCACAAGGATGTGGTAACTTAATGCGAGCCATGGGTTTAACCTGGGTCTCTTTGACGATTTCTAACATTGAACCTCCCTTTGAGAGGTTCATGTCCATCTGCATCTCCTTGACATCACCCTTTAGACTAAAGTCGACAATAATAGACATATTCCAACCATCTAGGTAGAAATCATCGCTAGGTAATTTTAGCACTTCATCTGCATCATCCTTAATTTTCGGAGTTTCAACCTCCACGGGAGCGGCATCGACTTGAATATCCATGCCCAAGTTGCCAAGAATATCTTCCATCGACTGTCCAGATTGGAACATCTTAGCTAAGTTTGACAAGTCAAAATTAAAATTCACATCACCCTTTGCCATCTTTTCAGCGTCTAGGCCCATTTTGTCAAACTGTGATTTAAACTGCCCCATCAAGGCTTTAATTTGCTGTTTATTCAAAGACATCCCCATGTTTTGGAACATCTCAACTAACCGGTCTATCATTTGCTCTTCCCAGTCGTCAGCGGCACTCATAATATCACACTAGTTAACCATCGGTTACATAGTGGCGAAAGAGTACACATATATCAACTTCACGAAAAATTAACGGGATAAATCACTCTCTGCGTCTAATTCGAATAACCCCAATGATCACTAGACCTATTACCGATAATGTCAATATATTAGAGAAAATCATTGCCTTAGAGGAGATTGCGATTCCATAAATTAACCATAAGGTTAGAGATAATGCGACAATCATGAATGTCGGCAATGAGATTCCGTCATGCCGCTCGTGTTTCCACACTTCGACTATCTGAGGTCCCCAGGCTAACACACCAATAATGCCGGCCGCAACCCCAATTATTTCGATTACCAAAGATGGCATTTAATCACCTATTTTTGTTCCATTCAGCAGGTGGCTTTGAAAGCACTATCTTGTCAATACAAGACCATGGAATTTGTCTTGGCTTTGGCTCACCAACTACGTGCATATTGATACAAGCACCGTGTGCTAATGTAACATCAGCATTTTTTTTGCCAATTTTAATCGATGCCCTTGATGGCTGTTTATCAAAGAGAGCAAATAACCCTCTTTTGTGTTCCGTACTTCCAGTAACTTCACATTCTCGCTTGGCAAAAATCTCCTCAATATCAGACCCAAGTCCTAATTCAAAAACATCACCTTTGTTCATCAATCCACCATGAAAGTGAACCTCATCCCAGGTGTTGAAACCCTCCAATGTTTCAATCAACCCGACATTTGGTTTTCCTGGGTTGATAGCCTTTATGATGTCTAGAAATCCTTTCTCATTGACCATTTCAGCTGCTAAATCTTCCGGGATTCTTGGCCAATCTAGGCGCTGATGAGTCATGGCAACAATAACTCGGACATCAGGTAAATCCTCGCTAGCCAACCCCAATCTGTTTTGATGTAATTCAGCCAACAGCCTCGCTTTTCTAGCAATTCTATCGGCCACACCATCATGGCTATGCTCATCACCATTCTTGCGCTTTTGGATAAAATGGTGTTCTTTGTTAATTCTAAAAGAGCCAGCCCAATGCTTTTGCTCTACTATTAGGATAGAGTTTCCACCGATAATCACCATATCGATTTCTCGTCGCCCCCCGTCTGGATCGGGTATCCTAACTGATTCGTAAATTTTCCAACCATTATCCCGTCCAGCGGCCCTTGATAGTTTTGCTAAACGCATTTCAGCTAAGTCGCCGGCTCGATGGATGTCATCGGGCGGGTATTTCTTGCGCCTCTCCATCAGCCATGATAAGCGCTTTAGAAAACTCATGAAGACACCTTACAATAATTCAGCAACACTATTGACAATTATATGCGGGCATTGTTCCGCCCCGTCTTCTAACTGGGCGACATCAGCCATTGTGGCTTCGCCAGATAATACCAGAACACCAACACAACCCGCACGATTAGCCATTGCAATATCGGTATAAAGCCGGTCTCCAACCATTGCACAGCGTTCAGGCAGCAACCCCAACTCCTCTATTTTGTGTAATATCATTCCTGCATTTGGTTTGCCCGTAATGTGTTCTGGTTCTTTACCAGTAGTTGCCTTGAACATTGCAAGATAAGCGCCAACGTCAGGCAATCCACCATCGGGTGAAGGGCAGACCATGTCTGGGTGACTAGCGACTAACGGGACGCCAGCGTGAAGGAAAATACTCGCCTGAGCAATCTTCTCATAGGAAATTTCTGTATCATATCCAAGGACAACATATTGCGGCTTCGGACTATTTGTCGTAATACCTCGTTGCTCTAACATTTCTCGCATGCCTTCTGTTCCTACCAACCAGGTTTGGGATACACCGGCATTTTTCAGCCAGGATAACAGGTCGTGAGTTGAGAGTAAGACATCTTCTTTTGTTGCTGGGATTCCAAAAGCCGCTAATTTTTTCAAATACTGGCTCACTGACCTACTGGAATTATTGGACAGGAAAAACCGCTTAATGCCTTTTTCTTGACATCTGTTGAGGAAATCCATCGCGCCTGGAATGAGCTGGCCGCCAAGGTAAATTGTACCATCAAGGTCGAGGAATACCGCATCAATTTCAGATAGATTTGCATCCATTTAATCACCTAAAACATTAGTGTTTTGAACATAAACCACGGCGAGTGTAGATTTTCTTGGGCCTCTTTTGACGCGATCATTTCAGTCATCATTTCTTGGATAACCGGCTTCTTACTAGCCTTGCCAACGAACCAATTTAGCAACCATTTTTTCCTGCTTAATTTCTGCATGCGATAGGAATTAGTTAATTCAGGGCCTAATATTTTCCACATTTCCTCTTGATATTGTTTAGGTGATTTGCCCTCAAGGATGTGATTTGCCGCTAACTCCCCAGTTACCAGGGCATTTCCAACTCCTTCACCAGAAAACGGGTCAACTAATGATGCCGAATCGCCCACTAGTCGAATGCCGTTCATACTCGCCCTTCTTGGTTGATTTTTCGCTTTTTTGCGCGGGGATCCGAAAGGCAACGCCCACCCTCGGCCACTCCCTCGAATCAGTTCTGCATCTGCGAATCTTTCTTTGAACAGAGGATGATTTTCGATAACATCTTTTTGCAACAAACGTAATTTTTTCTTCTCTTTTTTCAGCAAACTTACTACCATGCCTATTCCGACATTGGCAACATCTTCAGAAACCGGAAAAATCCAAAAATATCCCGGAACTACCGAGTCTACAAAGTGAATTTCAATATCACCAACACCGCCGCCACAACCTTTGACATTTCTCCAGTATTCTCGATATCCGTCACAAAAGTGAGTCTCATCAATCAATTCTTCTTCAAATGAATCTCTCACTACTGCTTTAGCGACAGGGCACTGATAGCCTGCAGCCCCAATAATCTCAGTAGAATAGTAGGTTCTTTCTTCACCTTTACGCCCACCAATCTTGACAGTTACGCCCTTGGCATGGCGATGGTTCCCCGCACCAATGCCAGGGTCTTCACCTCCTTTACCATCGTCAAAGATTACACCAGTTACTAAACAACCTTGAATGACTTTACCATCATTTTCTTTTACTAGAGTTTGACATCTATCGAATAACAAATGATCAAATTGCATTCGAGGTAGAGAATAGCCCGCCTCGAGTCTTTGAACATCTTCTTCTGGCAGTGCAACTCTTACAGTCTTGCCTTTTGGGGAAGAGAATTTTATACCCGTCACTCTAAAATGTGGACCGCTCTCCAAGGTTTCTTTGACCCCTAACGCCTTTACGTGGCTCAAAGATTTACCACCAACAGCATCACCGCAAATCTTGTCGCGCGGCCAAACTCCTTTCTCTAGTAACAGTACAGATTTACCAGCCATTGCTAGGTATCCAGCCGCCGACGAGCCACCCGGTCCACCACCAACAACAATTGCATCAAATGTGCTATTATGGTCGGGAACTTCTCCCGTATCGATGGGCAACTCCCACGAATTGATTGTCTGAGCCATAGTGTAACTAACAGCAAGCACTCTTTGAGGCTTATCTTTCAATTTGTAATTAATTAGAGCTTTAACCATCACTATAATGCACTCGAAATTGGTGGGAATATTATGTCCGAAGGCCAAACTCTACCGGTTTTGGACAACTTAGAACTTAGTGCAACACCAGAACAACGCAGGATTGCCATTATTGTTTTACTCGCAGTAACTTTAGTTTGGGGTGCGACCTTTATCTGGATGAAACAAGCATTGGATTCCTTAGACGCTGAAAAGTCTTCTCTGGGTACCAACGGAGTTGTCGCGGTGTTAGTATTTGCTCGATTTGCCATCGCGGCATTGATGATGTTGATATTTTTTAACAAAGCTAGACGGTCGCTATCTGATAAGCAAATCTGGCAGGACGGCGTTGTCTTAGGAGTTCTGATGTTTGTTGCCTACTTGTCACAAATGATTGGCTTGGATAACATAGATCCTTCAGTATCGGCATTTTTAACATCGCTTTATGTGGTTTTCACCGCCTTAATTTCGTCAGTATACCAGCTAAAACCCCCGACTAAAATAATGATAATTGGAGTAGCATTAGCGACTTTCGGTGCAGGGTTTATCCAAGGCCCCCCACATCTTACTTGGGGTATGGCTGAATTCATCACCGTATTTTGCGCCCTTGTCTTTGCTCTTCATATTTTATTTACCCAACATATAACTTCTAGACGAGACCCAATTGGCGTATCTACAACGTCATTTATTGTCGTCTCACTTTGCTCTGCCATCACTGTATTTTTGCTTGGCAAAGGAACTAACAGTGAACAATGGACTCTGATATTTTCCGACGGCGTAATTATTCCGGTATTGTTGCTTGGAATAGGGGGATCGTTCTTTTGTCTGTTATTCTTAAACCTCTATCAGCGTTATCTACACCCGATACAAGCAGCGATAATCTACGCTCTAGAGCCAGTTTGGGCCACAATGTACGGTCTTGGTATTGACATGGTCGATTGGAGTGTATGGATATTAGTTGGCGGAGGCTCACTACTCATTGGCAACATCATCGTTGAGTTCTTTTCTGCTGAGAAAAACCTCTCAAAATAAGTGTATTTTTCCATCGCATCGTTCAAAGTCTACCTAGTAGTGGCATGTCTGAGGGCCACAAAATGGCAGAAGATTCACAACCAAAATTAACCGGATTTGGCAGTAAGGCAGTACATTCAGGAACCAATCACGTTGGTGATGCTGTCAACACCCCAATCTTCCAATCCTCAACCTACAAATTAACTGATGAGAGATACGCAGGTTGGGCTGCAGGAGCACACCATGCACTATTATACACAAGAATCACTTCAGTTAATGCAGAAGCAGTCATCAAAAAGATATGCTCGCTAGAAGGTGCTGAAGATGGGGAGGTCTTCTCCTCAGGTATGGCCGCAATATCATCCACTCTAATGGCGCTGTTATCGTCGGGCGACCACGTTGTTGCTTCTGCTGATGTATATGGTGGGACATACGGATTAATGACTGAAGAATTTCC
>CAXHFO010000100.1:0-6249 GCA_964015895.1 uncultured Candidatus Poseidoniales archaeon | reverse complement strand
CCAAAAACCATGAAAATTATAGTTACAGCAATGCCGCAGATAAGCAGTGGAACAACAGTTCTAAATCTATTTAATCTAACTCCTAGATTTTTTATTTCTTGATTATACTGCATCTTATCTTCCTTATTCTAGAATTTTATTTAATTTATTCAACAACTCGGGGTTTTCAAGTTCGGTTTCATTCCATCTAAGAGATTTTATCGCAGTAATCTTCCGAACTGTGATAGAATTAGTCATTCTCTCATGGGCAAATTGACCAAGTAGGCTGAATACTAACAGGCACGCCAAACCAAAGTACCAAGAAGTAAGGTAAGTAACGATAATCGCAATAATGACTGACTGAACAATTACGGCGATAACTTTGACTTTCAGTTTCTTCTCTGATGTCATTGCATCAATTAGTAATTGAGCCGCTTCCTTCTTTGCTAAGGCCATAATGAGGCCTCTCATTTTATGGCGATAAAACAATCATTGTCGATTTCAATAATTGAACCGGTCATTAGAGAATGTTCTATTGCTTCATCAATTTCTTCATAAGAGATACCAGTTTTATCAAGTTCAGTAACGATTAATTCAAGCGATGCAGCCTCTTTTCCCCTAGCTATTTCTCCCTCGATAATCATCAACAAGTTTTGGCAAGCCACGGCTAGTAATGGGTCATCACCTTGGTCATCTGGTAACAGATTCAAAAATGCATTAACAGGGTGCGATTCATTATACTGTTCACTATTATCGATTGCTCTTGAGCCTAGTCCAACAATAGATTTATCGATTTCAAAACTAAAGCAATCAAACAGGTTTGTCTGATTTTTATCAGCGAGTCTTAAGTTATCATTTTTCAAACGTTCTTTGATGTCAGTAATTCGCTTTAACCTTTGTTCAGCCGTCTTTAACTCAACTTCTAACTCGCTTGAGATGATATCTAAGCTCGCGTTTGCTTGTTGCTTGAGCCAAGTTTCGAGTTGCCAATTAGGGTCAATGCCAATCATGACTTCGCAGAGCCTTTGAATCTCTGCTGGCATTGAACCAAGATGTAGCGGGTCGTCTCGCATATACCTTTGTTAGATTTGACAGCCTATGAAGAATATCATTAATCAATCAGGCAAATCTCCGTAATTTACCTAAAATCAAGGTTAAGAATTAGTCGATCGATTCCGCCATTCTTCCTCAAATTGAGCCCATAACTCTTGTTCTACTTGTTGTCGTATTTGAGTTTCTAATTGAGGAGTTAACTGCTCAATTAACGCTTCCTGGATTTCTAATGCCATGGTATTAATTACTCTATTTTCAGTTTCAATAATGATTGCTTGTCGTTCTTGATCAGCCAATTCGTGTGATGCTGTCTGTTTGCGATTTGTTCTATCAACTTCAGCCGCAACAAGTCTTTTTATCTCAATAATCAGCTTATCAATGACGGCTAATTCCCAACTATCTGTCGGGCTTGGAACATTCATTCTTGCTACAAGGTTCCTAAGATTTTGCACAATCCTTGCTCTTACCGGGTTGCCGACTTCGAAATCATGAGCACCAGATACAAATCCAACCAAACAATCTAGCCATTCTTCATGGTTAATATCAGCTCCGCATCCGGGGCAATTACTAATTTCACCTGGCTTGGTTGAATTATTGTTTAACTGATCGTTTTTTTCTCTGCCCTTCCTTCTAATCGGTTTTGGAGCTTCATCAATATCGAAGGAAATACTGGTGCCAAAAGTGCCTTTATTGGGGTTGACCCCAGTCTCGCTAACCATTTCTTTCATCGTCAAATTAATTTTTTAAGATAAAACAATTACGCCGACAAAAATCATAAAATACACTTTATTGAGGTTAATGTTAAACAGCACGGTAATTTTCAGCAATAATGTTGACACTTGTTTGAAGATTTTTATTATTGTTGAATTCAATCTCTATATCTGGTAAATTATCATTTTGAATTATCTTGAGCATATTCTTAGCAACTCTAGAAATCTCATCAACAATGGTAATTGAGGCCATCTTTGCTGATCTAGATAATGGATTAAGATCTACAACAATAACGGTTTTGCCCATAGCAACTAATGCCTCACAACGGTCGCCATCTTCAAGCGGGACCAAGATAACATCACTAGAGTAAATTCCTTCAGTACAACATTTTGCTCTAGGACCTTTAAGCCCTGGAATTGTAGTATCGGGATTTTTCCCGAGGATATTAATACTGATACTATGTTCCTTTTTTATGCTATCCAAGTATCCAAATAAAGCATTAATCCGCTGTTCAGTACGATAAAAAATATTTACTTCAATAGGACATTGTAAGTATTCAGCAATTTTCATCAACTCATATCCTGCTAGTGCCGTAGTATTACCATTTAGCGAGATTACTGGCTTTTTGCCGGCGATTAAGTGTGCCAAGGCATTGTTAGTGGCTTCCAATGCATTTGGGGATGTCTTTTCCCCAATTAAGTAGTCATAAGCCTCCCCGCGTCCATGGGCAATCAATGCACTATCAGCGAGCATACCTTGCTTTGCTGCCTGTTCTAGCAGATGTCTACTCAATAATGATTGATATCTAGGATGGCTTGGATCAGCAGTAAAACCTGACATTTAATCACCAAAAATCATCGATATGTCCAATGGTTTGACTCCACGATTAATAGCACTGGTCGATAGGACGTCAATACCACATTCAAACCATTGTTCTAACTTTTCATGGGTGATGTTGCCACTAGCCTCCAAGTAAACTGCGTCTCTAAGGCCCATATCCTCTAATTGGTTTACTACTTGTTTAGATTTTTCAGGTCCAAAATTGTCTAGCATAATTACCGCTTTATGGCCAGATTCACCGTGAGTATTTTGCCATATGGCGGCAGCAGTAATGGCTTCTTTCTCTGTCCGGACTTCAATTTCTAAAAAGGAATTTAGTTGTGCTAGATCAATGTCTTGAATTAATTTAGCAATCCTTCATTATTATCGGTTGAATTTCCATCCATTGAAGCCAAATCATTCTCTTTGATCATTAAAGCATCTTCACGATTTAGTCGATGAGTTAAGCCACCGCCAAGGTGAACAGCCCATTTATCCAGTAGTCCCCAAGTTGTTTTACGAGTACACGCAATCTGCTTGACTGCAATCGATGACCATTTTTTAGTCTCAGTGGCGATGCCTGATAATTGACCTAGGATATTCAAAATACTTCTCTCAATTTTTAAAATGCTTTCTTGATCTCCATTAATGGTCGCGATATCGTCACCAATTGACACCTTTTTTCCATCAGTTGCACGCCAGTTAATGCTAATTGAAGGGGCCCAGATTTGAATTAAATGGTCGACCATTGCAGTTCCTGCCACTAATCCATCATCTTTGGCGATAATTGTCGCAGTTGTCTTTTCACCCATGCCAAATAGCGGACTATCAATACAATCATCAGCTAAAATCGTAGTAATCCAACGATCCATGCTAGAAAGTAATAATCTGCTGACACCTTCGTCCGCAGTCCACAGTAAATGACCGCGGTCATGGGGCAATATGCCAGTCTCCGCCATGCTTAATCCAATGTGCTCATGATATAGAATTGCACCCCTACATTAAACTAGCAATATATTGTTAGAAACACAACACAATTCAAAGCCGAAGTTTACTTGGCTGGGGCATGGAGACAGAGGCGCAATCCCATATCGGGGGGCACATCACTCTGTTTTTCACCGTTGAAAAAGAGGGGCGCCTGCTACGTAATCAAGGTAGCCGGGGAGTGGGGCTAAATATCGATCATGGAGTTATTGCAAGCGTAAAACAGGTGTCTAGCGATGGACAGATCTCAGATTCAACAATTACCATAATCGACCATCAAGGTGAAAAATTAGTTGACTCTGAACAACAGTATCGTCAACTCATCGATGAATTGGTTTATGCAAGATTGTTACAGGAAAATTATATTTTCAATATTGAAGTTACTTTACAATTACCAACAAGTCAAGGAATGGGCATGTCAGCAGCAGGATTAATTGCTCTTGCCACAGCTTTTAGAGAGTTAACTGGTGAAGGCAATCTTGACCAGTATTATAGGATCTGTCACCGAATAGAAAGATTACGTGGCTCTGGTCTTGGTGATGTTCTTGGGATTTATGCAGGCGGTGTAGAAATTCGCCTGCAACCGGGTGCTCCAGGGGCTTCTGGTCGAAGTCTTGGTTTCCCGTGCCGTCAGCCAATAATTGTCGTTTGGCAACCTGAAGAAACGCGCCACACTTCGAGTTATATCGATAATCCTGATTGGCAATTAAAAATCACCCAAGCAGGTCATAGAGCACTAAACAAACTCAAAACCGGACCCTGGAATCATTCGCGTTGGTCTGATATTTTAGTACAATCAAATAATTTTTCTAGGGAGTCAGAATTAATTGAAGAGGCTGAAAGAAAGCAGCTACTAAATTTGGTACGGAAAGTTGTCAAAGCCCTAGAATTACAAACCCATCTAAGTATCAGATTATGCATGCTCGGTATTTCTGTGGTAATATTGCCCAGAAAACTAAACCGGCAAATAACTAAACAAGAACTGGATGACTTAAACAAAAGTTTACTGCAATTAAACCTAGGCTCGATAATAACCAGTATCGCTGCTTGATATTATCCTAATTTGGATAAATCTAGCACCCCTGCGTCAAGCATAGTGCAGCCAGGAATAAACAAATTTTCACTAAATCCGTGTCGGTATACTACGGCACCACTTCCCCATTCGTCGATATAGCGGTTCATTTGCTTCGACATTTTTTTGCGTTGAAATGCTACATCAGCCCCGTAGAAGTGTTTGGCATCAATCCATGCAATTGGATTTCCATTGATTTCAACATGGTCTAGAAATAGTATATCCGGGGTATTTATTGGCCTACCATGTTCGAGTTTTTGTTCTGAGACCATTTCGGGCTGTCGTCTAATTCTAACACCTTTTGATTCAAACCAGTCTGATAGGATTTCTTCAAACAAATCTGCCCTAGTATGAGTTTCAGATTGATCAACATTTGAGACTCTATCAGCTGCTTCTGCCATTTCAAATTCCTTTCTTTCTCGCTCTTTCATCTTGCTAGGGTCTCTTAGGCATTCCTTGATTCTTGATTTAGACCAACGCTTTTCAGCTAATATTATTCTAAAAATATTCATCGGCGGGAAATCAAATCGCTTAGATAAATCAACGACAGTTACTCCTTCAGAATATAGCCGATTGAGCGCCTTTGCCCGTGATTTTAACCTGCCATGCCCATAAACAGTCTTTTGTTGTAACAAAGCAGATCTTAGAGATAAAGCTTGATCTAGAGTCATCTTCTTTTTATCAACGAAATCTGCTATCTCTTGAACTCGATCATCCTCAAGCCAACCAAATTCACCCTTACGTAGGACAAATTTGGACAATGATTCTTCATCTTTTAATGGAACAGGACTATTTTTCCAGTCAAATGAAAATTTTTTCACATCTTCAATTTCTTCTGGGAATACCCAGTGGCTTTTCCGCTAAATCGAATCGCTGGTTGGCTTTTTTTTGGGCAGCGTCGACAAATTCGGCACTTCGCTCGATTAACACAGCCTTCCTAGTAGTACCATAACGCTTGTTTTTTTGACGATTGCGTGACCGAGAATTTTCGGGTTGTTTTTTCGAGGTCACATATTCTCGTCAAAGTCGACATTCTTTGAACTATCGCATTGTCAAACACACATATTCATTCATTTTCAGAAACCTGTTGGTATTCAATAATGCCATGGCTAACTAAATCATCAAACATTTGGGATACAATCGCTTTGGCTAAACGCTTGCCAAAGCGTAGCAGGCGGCCCAACTTTGAAATTTCCCACCAGGCAGATATTTCAACACCCCCGTTCTCAGTCTCTAATACGGTAATTTCGATAACCAAACGTTGTATTGCCAAGGCGGATGTTCGGCCATTAATTCTTTGACCAACCCAGGTCAAGCGAAGTTCAACAAAGCATGGATTTTGTGATGATTTAATCTGCGAAACTTGCCACAAATCTTCAATCAATTGTTGCGCCATAATACGATGTAAATCGAAACGCTGATTCTCTTGTAATTCACCCTGCTGCTCTGATAAAATTCTGTTGGCAACTTTGTTCCACAACGGCCAACAATTCAAATTTAACAAATTGAAGCTAACATTACGCGATTGTTCAATCAATAGTTGCTTTCTGAGTATCAAATCAGGATGAGTCATGCCACTTACCTCAAGCAAAAATGATGCCCGGGCTAAGTGGTAAAGCAGACTTTTCTCG
>CAXHFO010000099.1:0-6256 GCA_964015895.1 uncultured Candidatus Poseidoniales archaeon | reverse complement strand
ACACTCGAACCTTCGTCGGCAGCGTCAGATGTGTATAAGAGACAGACATGGTTGATGTTTCATATGCAGCAACTCTTGCAGCATTGACTCGTGAAGAAAGTAGGGGCGGCCATACACGAGATGACTTCCCTGTCCCGGATGATGAGTACTGGGGCGAAACGCTCAATATCATTTACATGGAAGATGGGGAGATTAAAATTCGTCAGGAAGCCAAGGTAAAGATGCGTGACGATCTTAAAGCGGCAATTAAGGAAGTAAAAGCCATGATTGCCGAAAGAGCGGCAGAAGCTGGAAGTGAAAATTGATGTCTTTGAAAGGAAAGCACCAGAAATTCACTATCACCAGAGGTGAAGGTGAGGCTGCAGAATTAGCTGATTATGAAATTGAATTAGATGAAGGCATGGTGGTTTTAGATTGCGTTCATAGAATTCAGTATGAACAAGAACCTGACCTTGCGGTAAGATGGAACTGTAAAGCAGGGAAATGTGGTTCATGCTCAGCTGAAATCAATGGACGTCCGCGTTTGATGTGCATGACTCGAATGAGTGATGTTGTAGACGAGACTGAAGAGGGTAAGCCAATTGAAATTAGACCAATGAAGGCATTCCCGCACATCAAAGATTTAGTTACGGATGTATCATGGAACTATGAAGTGGCGCAAAAAATAAAGCCAATCAACGGTCCAGATGAAATGAATTGGGAATTTAATCAAAACGAAGCAGATAGAGTGCAACAATTTAGAGAATGCATTGAGTGTTTTCTGTGCGTCAACACTTGTCACGTACTTAGGGACCACTCATTATTTGACGATTTTGCTGGTCCAAGAAATCTAGTTAGACTTGCTCAATATGAAATGCATCCATTAGATATTGAGGACCGGATTCCAGAAATAAAGAAGGAATTCGGTGTTGAGTATTGTAATATTACCCGGTGTTGTACAGAGGTTTGTCCTGCTGGAATTCAAATTACTGACGACGCAATTATTCAGTTAAAGGAAAGAGTAGTCGACCGATATTACGATCCGCTCCAACGAATTTGGCGTACACTAACAAGACAGAAAGTTCGTTATTGAAGGCGATAATGGATGAATAAGACTGTCTTGTTACAACATCTTCTTTCAGTAGTTCTGGGGCTTTTTTTTATTAATGTGGGAATTGCTCATTTTCAGGACCCCAAGTGGTTTGAACCAATAGTACCGGATATTCTAGGTGACCCAACATTTTGGGTGCTAGTTACAGGTGGGATGGAAATCGGTTTGGGTCTGGGATTAATAATTCCTAAAACAAGAAAGTATTCTGGAATGCTAATGGCTTTATTCTTAGTGGGGATTTATTCAGCTAATCTCAATATGTGGGTTAATGATGTTCCGTTACAGGGTAAGACCTTTGCAACAATATGGCATATATTGCGACTAATAGGTCAAATTATGATGATAGTAATCGCATTATGGGTGGGCGGCTGGCTAAAACCTGGTCGTACTGGTCTTCAGTAGGTCGATTTTACAAATATTATAAAATTAAAAAAAGCCTCCCCAAGGGCCTAAACCCTCAGAGAGGCAGTTATATTCCGCGGAATATATTAGTTCATAATTAGTCAAATGACTCGGTTAAGCAACTCAAAGGTGCTCGATTCCGATCTTCTTGACGTTTGCCTTCTTGATCTTGTCAGGAAGCCAAGCCGGGCCATTTGCAGGCTTATCAACCATTGAAATACTACCGGTGAAGCAGTGGACTCTCTTTGTTCCACGCTCACGCAGGCGTATACTGGTGTGTCCACGGGTTGCAGCTTTTAGGGCTGCACCACGTGGTTGTTTGCTCGCAAATACTTGGCTCGTATCTTGTCCGCCCTCCATTAGGACGAAATATTTCTTATCAGACATTTTGGATAACCTCCGGTACCAAGTAAATTGGTAGGGTATATAGTATTATCGCCGAAAAACCGCTATACTGCGCCACATATGCCACGCAGCACGCCTTTCGAAACGAAGAAAAAGCAAAAACAGCATGCGTAAAGCCACTAAATTAAATGTCTGCGCCTGCTAGAGTTTTTGTATTAAGCACACCTTGAACGGGTCTAATTGCTTCTACGACAGTTTTGGCAATTGATGCTAAATCATCAGCGACCAATTTTATGATTAAATCATAATCACCAAACAGCACTGTTATATCGTCAACGTGTTTCATCCCTTTGATTTTATTAAAAGCTTCAATTTCCATTCCCGGAGTCACATTCACAAGTACATATCCCACAGCCATGCTATCGTTATGTCCAGTACTAGGAAGATAATGAAGTATTCCGAGGTATTCATCGCCTAGTGCGTAGATTACAAAATACATGTTAAAATCAAACATTCTTGCGAACTTGATAAGTAAGACAGCCCTCCATGCTTGCACGATGCCGGAATTATATATGGCCCGTACTTGCAAATGGGGTGTGTTACGAGTAGTAGGGGGGGATCTTTGGAATCATTCAGGTGATATACTAATTACTCCGGCTAACAACCGTCTCTCAGGTAGAGAGGGCTTGGACGGTCAGATTCATGCTAAAGCAGGCAAAGAGTTAACGCAAGTTACTAGGAATATTTGCTTAGAAAAACGTAAAATCAACGCTCCACCTTGTGCAGTGACCAATAATGTAGTAACAGAACCATACGACTTGGCAAATAATTTCAAACATATCTTGCACGTAGTTGGTCCCGATTGCCGCCGCCCTAGCCAAGATGAGTCTAGACGGCAACTCCTTCCGGAGACCTATCACAATTTGTTTGACAGAATTAAAGAAATGAAGGATGTTAAAAGAATAGTTGCTCCACCAATATCAATGGGCATATTTGGTTATCCACACCGGGAAGGCGCAAGAATCACTTTAGAAGTATTGCTCAAACACCTCAATGGTGAAGAAGATCCAGGGTTTAACGAATACATTATGGTAATTAAGGAACGTAATTTCATTAGCAATATGAGAACAGTTTACCGTGAATCAGAAGACCAATTGCCTGGTATTGATACAACTAATGAGTAGGTGTTTTCGTGGTAGACCTAGCAAAACTGGTCGCCAGTGCATTTCCTTCAGATAGGAAACAATTTGACAGTGTGATAATTATCTCTAATAGTGTCAAAAAGATTAAGGAAATTTACCATGTAATTCCAAAGGAGACCGAAATTACTATTCTAAGTAGTAAATCTAGAGTAGTAGAGTCATTTGACGAATCAGACATATCTGTCCAATTAATGGACGAATCACTTTCCTCAATGGGTCTACAGATTCTAACTCAGTTACATGATATGATTTTGCAAGCCATCGGCGAGGGCAGAATTTCTCGTGGTGAGAGGATTTTAGTGGTTCTTGGAGACCCAATCGATGGATTATTTTCTATTGATACAACTATGCTTAGTGCAAATAGGTTTGCTAGTTTGGCTAATGAGACTGGAATTGAGTTAGAGGTTCTAACCAAAGCAATGCAACTAGCACGTCATATCGGCTCTAGAGGTAGAGAAGGACATTCTGTTGGTGCATTGTTTGCAATTGGTTCATTACCTAAGTTGAGGAAATTTTCAACACCTTTGGTACTCAATCCATTCAAAGGCCACGATGCGGAAAAAAAGAGTATATTACTAGACGAAAATCATGAAACTATGGCCGAGTTTGCTTGGTTAGACGGAGCGATATTTTTCAACAAAGATGGAGTTGCTAGTGATGCAGGAAGATATATCCAAGTTCCTGCTGGCACCCAACCAAAATACGGCGAAGGAGGCCGCCATTTAGCCGCTAGAGCGATTTCACAATTAGCGGAATGTGCGGCAATATGTGTTTCTTCATCTGGATCAATATCGCTTTACGTAAATGGTAAAGAGAGATACAAAGTTCGTCTGAGTTGATTATTCCTCTTCAAGCATGTTGATCTCAAATGGGTTTAGACCTATTTCAGCCGAAGCGATTCGATGAGATATTAGTTCTAAATCCTCATTAGCATTATCCAATGAAGCAGCCTGTAGGTTCCTGTCAACAATTTGTTTTGTCCTTCTGATTGATGCTAACCTTTGGTTACGATCTTTAGGCCTTAGTTGCTCTCCTCGCAAATTCATTAACCAGTCTTCTAGTACGGTTTTCCCCCACTCTGGGGCGCGTAATTTCGCTGCTAGAATAATATCCGAATTACGATGCCTAAATCGAACTCTGCCATCATTTATTCTAGTTGCTTGAATAGAACCCGGATTCCAAATATCTAACGGGATGTGTAAGTGGTGCTTAATGTCGATTCGATCAGTAGTCTTGTTAGCAGCGTCTTGCTTAAACATAAAATCTGCAATCAAAACACTACGCGTCAATTTAATGAAAACTTGGATAGAGTTTTCATCTTCATACCATTCTAGTATTTCTTCAGGAGACTGTCTCCAAGTCTCAGAGCACCAAGCGGCTATGTCCTCACTCAGCGGTTCCACATCATATCCTCCAATCGCTGCTTCTTCAAGTTTGTTCATGTTTTGTCAATGTTCAAATTAAGGGACTTGCAGGACTAGGCATGGCTGCTGACTGGGGGACGGTTAATTTCGACTGGTCGGCAATAATGATTTTGATTCTAGTATGGTATGTTTTACTACGGATTTGGGAAAATAACGGTACACTTGACCGGTGGAATGCTACTAGGGTTTTTGGTGTAATATTGATGGTTAGGAGCAAAAGAGGTCTAAAATTACTTGATAAAACCGCAAGTCCTCGAGGCTTTTGGCGGTTTTATGGGGAAATATCCTTGTGGGTTTGTGTATTTTCTATGCTGATGGTTGGCATATTGATGGTAGTAGCTTTCATTACCGCTATACTAAGCCCGCCACAAACAGATCCACCTTCTGCTAGTGAACTAGTTGCTCTACCTGGAATAAATCCGGTAATCCCCTTGGGTTGGGGGGCCTTGGCATTCATTGTAGCCCTCGTGATTCATGAATACGGTCACGGACTTCAAGCAAGGGCTCATGGTATGCGGATTCGGTCATTTGGATTGCTGCAATTAGGTCCTTTACCACTGGGAGCCTTTGCTGAACCACAATATGAAGAATTGACGAATGCGCCTAGCAGGGAAAGAATGCGAATGTTTGCAGCAGGTCCATCAACCAACATCTTTGCCGCAATTATTTGTTTGATGTTTTTGGGTGGATTGGCAAGCCAATTCGTAGCCACGGAAGATGGAGTCCACGTAAGAGGGATAGTACAAGATGAGGGGGCATATCAGGCAGGTCTTCAACCGTGGGATACTATCCAATTTATTGACGGGCAAGAAATCTCTGATGTCGATGCTTTCTATGATGCTATGGAAGGTTATGGCGCCAATGACACAATTGCTCTTACGGTTAAACACAGTGATGGACAAGTTGAGACACTAAATGCAACTTTATCTGATAAGTATGATTATTATCTTCAACTAGGTTGGTCGAAAGGTAATTTAGCATCAATAGGCGTTGAGGAAGGGCAGCCATTTTTAGGAGTTGAAGGACTCTCTAGCGGTACTGCTGGTATCGACAGGTTAGCAGGTCCTTTATCGCCTAGGTGGGATGGTAATTTGGCTCAAAAGTCAGTAATGGCTCCACTTCATACACTAAGTTTGATGATAGTTCCATTTGAATTACAAGGTGTTGCAATGCATCCTTTTGAGGAATCATTACTCGAAGCAGAAGACAATGTATTCGCACAAACCTTAGGAACTAGTGGCTTACTATTTTTCGTCAACTTATTCTTTTGGTTATTATGGGTTAACATATTGTTAGGTTTCACAAATCTAATTCCAATGGTACCATTTGATGGTGGACACATGTTCAAAGATATGCTGCGAGGAATTCTCAATGCGGTAAAGAAAGTGGGTAAAAAATTAAAATTCTGGGACATTAACCCAATGTGGATAGAACATATCTCTAGCAAGGCATCAAACATATCGTCTTTGGCACTTCTAGGCATGATAGTATTTATCTTAGTAATCCCATACCTATAATCAAGCAACTTTTCTTTTCAGCAACTCAGCGAGAATATCTCTTTTTGGCAATTTATTATTTTTGTTGGTCGATTTTTCTATTGTTACAGATAATTCAGTAGTACGTTTTTGTAGTGTTTCTAGCGGCTCTACATCGTTGCCAAATTTAGAACAAACTAAGGCAATAAACTCATTTAGCGCTAAACCATCATTCCAATTCAGGTATGGTTTACCATTTCTTGTCTTTGGCAGGCTTGGAATAAACGGCGCTAATTGTCTTAGCTTGCTGTGTAAAGT
>CAXHFO010000098.1:0-6266 GCA_964015895.1 uncultured Candidatus Poseidoniales archaeon | reverse complement strand
GAGATTATCAGCGGTCTCGTGGGCTCGGAGATGTGTATAAGAGACAGGCATCAGTTACTCCGTAACCAATTGATTCCATTTGCTCAATCCAACCTCTGGTTGTTAACTCAGTAGTGACGACAAGAATCTTGACGCCATTATGTAGCATACCGTGGACCAGCCTTTGAGCAATCAATGACTTACCACCACCAACTACACCTTGCAGGACATATAGCGACCTGTTTGGTAATCTAAGCCCCATAGTATCTGCCAAAGAATCTGTTTCAACATCAAAACCAAACCCATCTTCAACAGGCTTGTGAGGGAAATTGAGCGGGTCATCAGAGTTCATTTAATCGCGCCTCCGTAGACTGTGAATCTTGCCCTGCATATCCGGCAACAGTTACCGAAATGACAAGAATAGTTAGTTTAATGTCTGAATTATCGGTTAAAGCCCATGTGCCAGTCATTTCAACTTCCAATAGCTCCGTAGCACCCCAATCTCCGCCTGCTGGCAATATCGTGGTACTAACATCTGCATCTGGTATTACAACGCCATCTAATTGAATAAATAGTGAAGTTTCGTCTAATGTATATTCTCCGGTATTTTGCAGATAAATTGTGATTGTTTCAGCTGCAGGGTCGGTCGTATCATATGCTAGATTGGATAAATCCCCGGCATAGTCGAAAGAGGTTTTTGAATCTGCCTCGGCAGCACGCCTTTCAACTTCCATTGCGGAAGTCATATCCCCGTATTGGGCAATTAACACCGCTGAAACAGCACCTGAAATCAACAGTGCTGTAGCTAAGAAGATGTATGTAGATGCTCCTCCGTCTGCCATAATAATACCTCACACTACTGCTCTAGCAGTATTAAATCCGTTTGTTGACATTGCTATTGTTTCATAGACGTTACTAGGAATGTTACGCCATTGAATACCAACTGTATCGCTAGGATAGATATTATCTGAGTCTACAATAGGACCTATGTTTGCTAAATTCTCTGCATTGTTGCCATCAAGAAACAACCACACTTCATCAACCGGCACGACAACTGGACCAGTGTTTGTTATGTTTGCATAGACTACCGTAATTCTACCAGTTATCGATATGCTGGCATTGACGCCGGTTGGCTGTGGACCGTCGATTACAATGGTTGGATCGGACGAGTAATCTCCGCGGTTGGTGATAACCGCATCGATTATTGTTCCATTTGTATCGACAGTAAATGTTCCAGAAAAACCAGAACCGCCACCGCCAGTAGCGCTTAACGTTCCATCAACATAGCCAGTTCCGCCATCATCAATTTGCAAATTTAGAATTGCTCCTAGTGCTAGGTCTGCATTATCTATGGTAAAAGCCGGTAATGGTTCATTGGCCGATTCAATGGTTTCTAATGATGTCTCCATTCGAAGGTCGATTGCATTGACTGCTAAAGCCAATACTACCAACATCGAAGTGCCCACTATTAGACCACCTACGCCGACCGATGCACCCATTCTATTCTTCTCCTCTTAGTTGCTTAATTTGTCGCCAAGACGATACTAGTGCTGAAAAAGTCAACAATTCACGGTGCGGAAGATGGTCTTCCAAAGCGGCTTCTGCCTCACCTGGTGTTGCAAGTTGAACGATCGCTAATACTGAATTACCCTCTTCTTGTGTTAACATACCTGAATTGATGGCTTTTTGTGCAAAGTTAACTGCAGCCATACCTGACATGTGGTCAAGCAGTAAGGCGGCAACTGTTGGTGCACCAACAGCATTAGATTTTGCAGTTGGACCAGAAGATGGAGCTACGAGGAATGGGTTTGCCGCTAATGCTTGAGCTTCATACAACTCAACTAACGGTGCTTCATCCTCAGCCATCAAACGATTTACTCCAGCGGCAGCAGGAATTACTTCACCACTTGCGGTGATAATCGTATCTCCTGCGCCGATTTCTGCTTCATCAGAATGATCGTGAACAACTGGATTACCTTCTTCATCAACCTTTTGTCCTTGTGTACTAAAGGTCATGCTTTCCTCAAGGCGTTTTTCAACCAATCCTAGTACATCCTCGACCATATCGAGACGACTACTAATCAATCTCTCCAATCCAGATGTGTCAACTTGAGCATTAACTTGAGCAGGTTGTGCAGGAGCCATGGTTTGTGTAACCGTTGGCACGCTACCAATACTGTTCAGTTTTGCCCTAGTTGGGCCTGGCGAGATCGTCCACGCATCTTCTTCACTAAGTTCTCCCTCTTCGGGTAGTGGGACTTGTTCAATTGCCACATTGGACAAAATTTTCAGTCTTTCTTCACTTAGTTCAGCGTCTGCATCTTTGATATTACCTGTGTTATTACTAAATGGCCATGCCATTAGTATACCTCCTTGCCGTCAAGAAATGAATTCTCAACAGCAAGCAAAATCAGATAACTGAAGACCCAGTGTCAGCACTTTCAACAACTAGTGTTTCAAAGGTTGTTCCACCGTTTTCGACGTGAATATACAACTGAGCTGCTTGGCCTGCTGTAGCTGATACAGCATTAGCGTCACAAGTAGCTGCGGCAATCAAAATTTTGTATGGGTTTTCGGATGTCATTGTTGCTTCGCCGCTAAACGCAGATTGTGATTGTAATCCAACTTGAGCTGCAGCAAAGTTGCCTGCGCTGTCTTCGTAACCGTTACCAGCGTCACAGAATAATTGCCATGATATTGTGTCTGCTACGATAGTATCGCTACCTGCAGCCAATCTAACATATAGCACGTAATCGTCATTATCATCAACGAAGCCTTGCATAATAGCTAATTTTCCAGACAATTCATCAGATGTATCGTCACCTGCAGTTTGAGCGTTTTGTTGTAACTTTTCTGCGGTTTGAATGATAACAGCTGATGCTACTGCAGCAACTAAAATCAGTGAGATAAATACAATCATTGCACCGATACCGATAGCACCCCATGTATCTTCTTGTTGGTTGTTATCTGTAGTTCTCACACTACCACCGTCCCTGAGCCTGTAGCAGATCCGTAGGTTAACACTTCATATGTGAACCCAGCGTTTCCTGCAGCAATTGTTAGTACATGGTTTTCATTTGCAGTCGGAGCACAGTTAGCAACTGTTAGAGTTACTTGATAGACTTGTCCAGCAAGTGCATCTCCTGCTCCAGCATTTGTGCTTACACCAGCTGCACCATTAAAATTACCAGCATCTGGAGCAGCAGCGGTACAGGTTACTGACCATGCAATTTCGGTCATGCCAACTGATTCCGAACCTGGGGCTAATTCCCAGGTCACTCTCAAATCACCGTTATTGTCAATCACAATCGACAAAGGCATTACTTTTGAAGCCATTTGGTCTTGTGTTTGGTCACCTGTGGTCTGTGCATTCTGTTGCAACTTTTCAGCGGTCTGTATAATGACCGCAGAAGCTACCGCAGCAACTAGAATCAGCGCAATGAAGACAATCATTGCACCAATACCCATTGCAGCGATATTATCGCTGTTTTCGTTTTTCATTTCTTTATTATTTTTCATATTTTCACCTTTTTTATTTTTTTACTCGTCCTCCCGCATTGGCGGGTGGAATTGGCTGGGGCTCAAGAATTACCTCCTGTGCCCATGTCGATGGTTAGTGGCATTCTAATCATTGCCACCTCATCGGGGGATAGACGTTCCACAAAGGGAACTTTAGCCGTGGTATAACCAGGTGGTAGCCACGGCGTGAGTATGATATCGGCAAGGGGTTCCATTGAGCGGTTTTGCGCTCTAATGGTAACCATGATTTCGCCTGAGCGCATTTCATAGCCAGTTGAAACTGCTAATTTACGAGATAGAGGCATCTCGTCTGCTCCGTAACGCCCCATCGACTTGATGTCAAATCTAAGTGGCAGGTTGCCACCTGGAGCAATGATAGGTAAATCGACAGAATGAGGCTCAGAAACCCAGCCTTCTGGGACTGGAGGGGACAAGCGCATTGCTGGCATAGCAATTGGCCCGTCATTGATTAGCCTAACAAGCAAGACTCCAGTGTCCCCACCTGCAGGCCAGCGAGTATCAACGCCAAGCCAAAAATGGCGGAAAAAGAATGGATTAAGCGTAGAAGTGTTACCGCCAATCAAGTCGTCTACAAGGAATTCAATTTCTGTTGCCGCCTGCCCAACATCGCCAACTTCTGCATTTGAGGTGGCTTTTCTAAGACCCAGTAATATATTTTCAGCCTCGACAGTATCGATTTTCTTTTCCTTTAGCAACCGATGTAACATAGCAATGCTACGGCGAAGATACAAGACGTCTTCCTCTAGAGTAACCAAGGCTTGTTCAGCCTTCCTGACACTAATCTTAGCACGCTTTAGTTTGTGCATTGAAAGAAATTTCTTGGCTTCCATTATGTCAACTTCTGTAGCGGCTAGAGAATTGGTATCTGACTGTACAACACTTTCGACAATAGAATCTAGGTTTCTAGAAGCGGACATGATTCGGCTTTCAACTTCATCAAGTGAACCTTGAGGGGTGGTTGGTAATTGTGATTCTTCTGTATCGCTAACCTCAACTTTCTCTTCAACAACTCCATCATTTGCTCCAGCATTGCCCTCACCGGTGCCTTCATCATCAAGCTCGCCCATATATTCTCTAACTTGATCTTCGAAGGTTGCCCCATCATCCTTGGTTGAATCATCTGAGGTTTCCTCATCAATTTCTTCCACTACGATTTCCGGGAGGGTTTCATCAGAGATATCTTCTTCCAAAATATCGTCAAGGTCAAACTCAATTGAGTCATCTGACTTTTCTTCAGACATCTTCTCTCACCTCCTCATCCATTGCTAGTTCATTCCCGTGGTTAATGTCGTCAAATATCGCGTCGAGGTTGATGCCATCATTTGCCAACTCATGTAATAATCGCGCCGGGTCCGATAAATCTCTTTCGATTCTCGTGGCCTTTACTTCGATATCTGTCAAACGACCGTATATTGAGCCATACATTGAATCTGCCCGACGCACTAGTACCCATACACCAATCGAAATAATCACTACATAGGCTGCCAAAGTCAGCAAATTATCTTGGCTTGTATCAAGTTGAGGAGGTATGCCAAGGACAACCCCTAATAGGCCGAAAACTGGAAGTGCGAGGATAATTCGAAGTTGTCTTCTGCTATCTGCCAATGCTTGGAAGTGGTCGGCATACAAAGTAGATACACCTTTACGCGCTCTTTGATAATCCTCGTGAATTAATCTAAATTCATCAGTGCTTAACCAAGTCTTGCGCCATAGCCATAGTGCTGAGATGCCTAAAACTAGTGGGCCCCAATAAATTACATTGAATAGGTGGAAAGCAAATCCTAGAGCTAACAATCCAGAATATACCGAGAACAAGCGGAACTTCTCATTTTGGCCGGTTAAACGCCCAAGTACTAACGACAGTAATCCAAATATGATGAATGCAACAAAGGTAGAGGATTGTCCTGGCGACCATGAATATACCTCGTCCTTGTAGACATACCGGTCGTTGCCTTCTACATTCTTTGACAACATGTTGGCGTCAATGGTAACAATACAGGTTCCATCGATAGACTGCTTCCACCATTCGATGGTTTCAGAGGTTATTTGCCACTTAACTATGACTTCTTCATTGGGACCGAGGAAGGTAATTGGGTCTACGTTGTTATTGATGGTTGAACCTGTACACTCTAAATCCACCATGAAGAGCAAAGCTTGTGCAGTCCCATCATTGCGAATTCTTGCGCTAACGGTTGCATCTGTACCTTCTTCCATGGTACCTTCACTAATCCAAACTTCTGCCACACTTGGGTCAGCAAATACATCTAACTGGAAAGTGAATGTAGCCTCATCATAAACGGTATAGCCGTTATTTTCGGTTGGATGGAATAACCTAAATGTCATGTCCCAGCCATCTTCAGTAATAATATTCGGCCGGTCTGGGGCATCAACGATAATCTGTAACGGATCACTAACATCCCAAGCTTCTCTAAGCGGTAGTTGAATTCTAGAATCATTTCCAGCCGAGCCTGAGCCACAATCTTCAGGAGACTGTGAAAGAGGAACAGTTGTAGTCTCATCGACTACCAAACTGAAAGACCATGGATATAGCGATTCGTCCAAGCCTGCGGAGTTGAAATCGAATAACCTAGTGGCATCACATAATTCTAATTCATAAGCCACGGCATTAGAGGCACCACGCGGAATGTGTGAGTAGACGATATTAATGGTCATTGGCCCATCTGTTTCATCTGGCTTTAGATCTATGTCACTAGGCGCAAAGAATCTAGACATCTTCAAGGTTGAAT
>CAXHFO010000097.1:0-6347 GCA_964015895.1 uncultured Candidatus Poseidoniales archaeon | reverse complement strand
ATAAATCATTTGATAGCTCCAAGGCATGGTTTGAGACAGCAGGTATTGATTGGCAAGACGATTTCCAAATCTACTTCACCAATTGAAAACTAAACTCTCGGAAGTATCATGTATTATCTGCCGCTACAAGTACTGTGGATACGGTTGACAAACTAATCAAGGCAGCCCAACAACTGTCCAGTATTTGCGACAAATCAATTGCTAAGATTGAACGAAAAACACCAGTATGTCATGCCACTAATCCACTAGATTATGCTTGGGCCCACCATGAACAATACCTCGCTAAGTGGGGTGGACTAGGTGCTACAACATTACTGCTAGGGATGAATCCAGGACCATGGGGGATGGCTCAAACTGGCGTGCCATTTGGTTCAACTGAGATGGCTAGAGATAAATTAGCAATTGATCCACATCGATTATCTACTCCAGCAAATGCTCACCCTAAACGTCCAATTATCGGTTTAGAACTCGAACGACAGGAAGTGTCAGGTCAACGCTTATGGTCGTTGATGTTCAATCACTTTGGCGATGCTAAGGCGGTTTTTTCGAATATTTTTGTGGTTAATCACTGCCCCTTACTTTTACTTGGTGAAACAGGTAAAAATCTAACTCCCGATAATTTACCAAGTGCGGTAATGAAACCAATACTTGAAGCATGTGATGAACATTTGAAACAGGTGGTTGAAATCATGGGCATAACAAGAATAATTGGCGTGGGTAAGTATGCAGAAAAGCGCGCAAGACTAGCCTTTAATGCCGGTAAATCAGGTGATGGTGTAACCAAAAGTGGGCGAACTATTGCTATTACTTCATGTTGGCATCCAAGCCCCGCAAGCCCATTGGCCAATCGAAATGATGGTGCTGATTGGCGAGAAAATGTGATTTCTGTGTTAGAAAACCGTTGAAAATCGTCAAAATTCGCAGGCGTCGGTTTTAAGTGCTTCACGCTACACTAAGTGTGCATGGCAGAAGAGAAGATGGCATGGGCCCGTCAGCCCGACGACCGACAATGGAAAGGACCTGAAGGAGAAGATCCTAGAACACTATACCAAATGCTGATGACTAGTGTTGAAAGATTTGGCAATGAACCTTGTTTTGGATACATACCAGAACCAGGCATGCCTAGGCAACATTTGGACTACAATACATTTGGCGAATTAGCAACATCTGTGGCTAAGCGTCTAAACGACCTTGGAGTCAATACTGGCGATAGAGTTGCACTAATTCTTGACAACTCTGTTGAATGGGCCGCACTATCATATGGCGCTAACGCAATTGGTGCAGCTTATACCGCTATGTATACTCATCAACATGGTTCAGAGTGGGCATACATCCTCAATGATTCAACTCCATCTCTACTCGCAGTTGCTAATACTGCAGTACTAGACAAGTTGGTCGATAACCTTCCAAGTGATGCAGCATCATGGCCTAACTGTGGTATCCTACTACTTGGTGATGAATCAGCCAACAAACTACCTCCAGAAGGTGTTGAAGTTCACGCATGGAGCGAATTTGTTGCTGCTGGCCGAGCTAGTGAAAACGACTTTGAAATCGCCGATGACCCCTTTGCGCTTAACACATTAATTTACACATCAGGAACTACCGGCAACCCAAAAGGAGTTATGCTAACTAACTGGAATACTTTATCCAACATTCTTTGTGTTCAATCGGCATTCAAGATTTACGTTGGTGACAAAAACGCTGCGTTCCTGCCTTGGGCTCACTCATTTGGTAGTACCTTTGACTTGCACTGGATGATTAGATGTGGAGTTCACATTAACCTGATTTCAGATTTGACCAAGATTGCTGATGAATGTATTGAGATTAAACCTGCTGTACTACTTGCAGTTCCAAGAGTATGGAATAAATTCTATGACCGAGTTAACAGCCAATTTGAGGCGGCTACTGGAGTCAAGAAGATACTTATCGGTAAGGCCAAGAAACATGCATCTCAAAGAATCGCTAAAGCTGGTGTAGAGTGTGACGCAGTACCTGCTAGCGGATTCTTTGACAAACTATATGATAAATTGGTTTGGTCTAAGGTTAGAGCACGATTTGGTGGTAACATTAGATTCTGTATGTCAGGTGCAGCAGCACTATCTCCAGACGTTGCAGCATTTATCCAACAAGTCGGATTTAGTTGCTACGAAGGATACGGTCTGACTGAAACTGCTCCTCTAGTTGCGGCTAACGGTTGGTCTGGCCCAGGAAAGTCAAAACTACGCTGTGTTGGACTAGTTGCTAATGGCGTCAAAGTAACTATTGATACTGATGCTTGGGACGACCCCGACCGACCTGATGAAGGAGAAATTATTGTTCACGGACCTAACGTCATGAAGGGTTATTGGAATAACGATACGGCTACCAAGGAAGTTATAATCGAGCCTGGTGTATTTAGAACCGGAGACCTTGGTAAATTGGATAAAGATGGATATCTATCTATTACCGGACGTGTCAAAAGTCAATTCAAACTTGAAAACGGCAAGTATGTCTCACCGGCTCCTTTGGAGGAAAACCTCAAACTGTCACCACTAGTTGAACAAGCTGTACTTGACGGTAAGGACATGTTGCGAACCTACCTAATTATCCATCCTAATATGGATGCAATGAAGGCTGCTATGAATACGGCAGGAATTGATGCTTCTGGCAGTAATGCAGATATTTGCGGACGACAAAGCACCAAGGATTGGTTACTTAGCGAACTAAAAGATAAGAACATGAAATCACCAGTTTGGAAAGGCTACGAAGTTGCTGCCAACCTTATTCTTGATCATGAAGAGTGGACTACAGATAACGATATGATGACTCCATCAATGAAGGTAAAACTACGTAATTTGTTGACCCATCACGAAGCCGAGATTACCAAAATCAAAGGCTGAAACTCACCCTAAAAGCGGTAATCGCCTACTGAATGACAGTCACAACTAACGCTACGTTAATGCAATTTGGCATTTAGTTTATATACCGTCAACGAGTTTTTTTCTTAAATGACTATAGATGGTGAAGAACACATTTCTGCTGAAGAAACACAGTTAGCGCAGCAGAATTCTTCACCGTCTCTATTTAATCGCACCCTACAAAAGCCATTGGGAATTGGCATAATTGTCGGAACAATACTTGGCGTGTCCAACTCTTTGATTCTTGGACTTCCACTACTATCATCGATTGGCATTGGTGGAGTACTAGGATTAGCTGTGTGCCTATTTGGTTGTCCTGGTATGATGAAGGGACAAATAGCTGCCCGCCGTGAACTGGAATCCAAGCGAAGAGCAGAAAGGGCCCGACGGCAAAGAATACTTAGGGCGTTTACTTCATTTGACTAAGCCTTTTGAGGACTTTGTTTATCAATCAGTTATCAGCCGATAGGCTTGGTGATAACATGGTTCGCGAATTAATTACTGTCGAAGGCGTCGACCGAAGTTTCGGACCAGTTGATGTGCTCAAAGACATTAACATGATAGTCAACGATGGTGACCGAATTGGTATCGTGGGCCATAATGGCGCAGGTAAAACCACTCTACTCAACACCATAAGCGAGCAGAAACAAGATGTTGGAGACATTGATTTTGCCCCGGGAATTCGGCTTGCTTACCTAACGCAAATTAGAGATATAGATTCTGATTCCACCATTGAAGAAGAACTAGGTCGTAAAGGTCGACAATTCCAAGAGCTTGAAGAAGAAATTGCTGCTATTGAGGCACAAATGATCGACCCATCATTCTATGATGGTGATTGGGAGCCAATTATGGAGAGGTACAGCGAACTACAGCAAATGCTAGCAAGTAGTGGTGGTGGCAACGTTGCCGGTATTGCCAAGGGGATTCTCGAAGAACTTGGACTTGACAAGCACCCAATGGACATGACTGTTAGTTCAATGTCTGGCGGAGAAAAAGCCAAACTTGCTCTGGCAAGACAACTAGTTGGGCTTGCTGGTGTTGATGTAATGTTTCTCGATGAGCCGACCAACCACCTTGACATTCAAACTACCGAGTGGCTAGAGGCTTTTCTCAAAGATTTTCAAGGCGCTCAACTAATCGTTTCGCACGACCGTTATTTCCTTGACCAAGTATGTACTAGAATTATCGAAGTTGACAACTTGAGAGCTTGGCCTTGGAAAGGTAATTACTCACAATTCATCAAACAAAAGATTGCTACTGAAGCATCACTTGGTGACAGAATAAAGACGGTCGAAAAGAAAATTCAAGCCACGATGGGAGCACTAAAACAGATGAAGCGCGCCAACAAATATGATAAATCAATTTCTGCTAAACACAAGATGATTGAGCGTATGCAACAAGAGCTCAAGGCACTAAAAGCGAGAGTACCTAAGAAACGTAAACCATTGATTTTAAAACTCGAAGCAACAGACAAAGCGAGTATGGATGTGCTTCATATTGAAGGTGGTTCAAAACGCTTTGAGGGCCTAGAAAGACCGATTCTTGATAACCAAGATTTAGAAATTCGTAAAGGTGACAGAATTGGTATTGTTGGTGGTAATGGGCAAGGTAAAACCACTTTGCTAAAGATGATCAATGGTGATTTGAAACTTGATTCTGGCACCCGAGACTTAGCCCCTGGTTGTCAAATTGGTTACTTTCACCAAGACCACGCAACTCTTGATTTCAATCTGAATCCAGTTGAGCAAATTGAAGTGTTGCGACCTGATTTCCAGTATGGTGACATTCGTGCTGCACTAGGTAGATTCCAGTTTTCTAGCGACCAAGTCACTTCCAAACTTTCCCAACTATCTGGTGGCGAGCGAGCAAGAGTTGCCCTACTCAAATTACTACTTGAAGAAAACAATCTACTACTGATGGACGAGCCAACTAATCACCTTGACATGGATTCAAAGGATACCTTAGAAGAAGCCTTGATTGGCTATGAGGGCTCTTTAGTAACCGTTTCTCACGACCGATGGTTCCTTGACCAAGTCGTCAATCGAATCTGGGAATTACAAGACGGTGTCATAACCACCTATTACGGCAATTATACTGATTACATACGAGCTAAGAAAGGACTACCACCGCTTGGCGAAGATGAAATCTCAGAAGTTTGATTCTCTAACCGAAGGGTTGGATTGATGAACTGCAGGGGTATCGAAGCATCATGGCCGAAGATGAACCGGTGTTTGAGACCTCTACTGGTCCACCACGAATCATCACTGCCGCCTCGCTTTTTGACGGTCATGATGCGGCAATCAACGTCATGCGTCGATTGATTCAGTCATCTGGTGCGGAAGTAATTCATCTTGGCCACGACCAGTCTGCTAAAGCAGTAGTTGACTGCGCGATTCAAGAGGATGCTCACGGCGTGGCGCTTACCTCATACCAAGGTGGTCACGTTGAATATTTCACTTACATCCGCCAACTTCTTGATGAGGCTGGCTGTCAACATATCAAGATATTTGGCGGTGGAGGAGGTACAATTACCCCACCAGAAATCAAGACCCTTCACGAATCTGGAATTTCTAAAATTTACTCACCAGATGACGGCCGAGCAATGGGCCTGATGGGTATGATCCATCACTTAATGGGGCTTGCTAGTGAAGTAGACCTAGTTAATCCTGAACGATTGGCTACTCTTGATAGCCCAATTACTGCTGAAGAAATGGCTCGAGTTGGACTGCTTTTAACCATGAGTGAAAGTGCCGATGATGCCACATTCAAAGCCACTCTTGAGACTTGCCGCTCCAGTGATAAGGAAGTCCCAGTAATCGGTTTTACCGGCACGGGTGGCGCAGGAAAATCAAGTCTATTAGATGAGTTAATGCTGCGAATTTTACGAGATAATCCGGGTAAGAAAGTCTGCCTACTTTGTGTTGACCCAACTCGTAAGCGAACTGGAGGCGCCTTACTTGGCGACCGTATTCGAATGAATTCACTATCCAATAATGACCTCTACATGAGAAGTCTAGCCAGTCGTGGTTCAGGCAGTGAGATTTCTGCCAATCTAGACCGTGCAATTGAGGTTGCCAAGGCGGTTGGATTTGACCTGATTTTCTGTGAAACCAGTGGTATTGGGCAAGGCAGTGATGCGATAACCACAGTTGCGGACCATTCGATGTACGTGATGACTGCAGAGTTTGGCGCTCATACTCAACTGGAGAAAATAGAGATGCTTGATGTTGCAGATATTGTTGTGCTCAACAAATACGAGAAGCGTGGTAGTGAAGATGCACTGCGAGCAATTCGTAAACAAGTTAGACGTAACCGTAACATGTTTGATGTGGGAGATGAAGAGTTGCCAATAGTTGCTACAATTGCTAGCCAGTTCGCTGATGGTGGTGTTGACAGATTGTGGGGTAAGGTTGCTAGTCTAGTTGGTTTCAATGCCAGTCTGCCTACCGA
>CAXHFO010000096.1:0-6353 GCA_964015895.1 uncultured Candidatus Poseidoniales archaeon | reverse complement strand
AATGGTGCCGGGGGCAGGATTCGAACCTGCGAAGCATTACGCAGAGGATCTTGAGTCCACCCCCTTTGACCGCTCGGGAACCCCGGCTTATGTTACAGCGTGGGACATTTCATTCTTGATTATTCCTCTTCGGAGTCGGGTTGGTTTTGCTCTAGGCTTTCTCGATCTAAACGCTTCTGATTACGTATTTGTTGAAGGTGAATTTTAGTGTACTGATCTAACTGTTTGGCTCTTTGCAAATAAGCATAACCAAAGCCACCGACGATGACCACTACAAAAATAATCAGTAGGCCAATAGTACCCATCAAATCTCTTTGAGAGGACTGAAATTCTTCAACATCGTTAATTTCTAACAATACCGCTTGGGAATAATTAGGTAAACTGACAATTAATTGGATGTCGCCTGTCGTCCATGCCTCAATTTCCCAATCAATTAATTCGTAAGCACCTCCATCAATAACCACGTCCTTAGAAGCTAGTAATTTGCCATTAATATCTGATATCTCTACGGTCACTTGGCCTTGCTCTAATCCTGTATTAACCAGCCTTGTAGTCACCGATAACGGCTCTCCATTAACCGGATTATCAGTTCTTAGTTCGACCAGGTTAATCACCGGTTCAAAATCAATCCACGTCAATTTAGGAATTAGCGGCTCTTCAATAGTGGCAAAACCCATGAGTGATTTACCTGAATTATCTGACATGGACAGCCATATAACTAACTGATCACCTTCGGTGATATTGAACTGGCCAGTTTGACCTAGATTTACTATGTCGTCAAACTGATACATTGAATCTGCAACACTTTGTAAGGTTAAAGAAGACGCAAATGGTTCTTGGTTTAACTGTTGACCATTACGTACTAGATTCCAGTAAATGATTAATTCTGGATTTATCAATTCAGTTGTTTCATAGACTTCAGCATTAAATCTCACTTGGTCTAACTTATCTGAATCTAAGCGTAGTAAATCTCCCAATGCAAGGTTTAGTATTGGGCGCCCTTTGTCAACTTGGATTGTACCATTTAGTGTCGAATTAAACTGTCCGTTATCCGATAATACCCAAAGTTGTACATCGTAGGTAGTCCCTGAACCACTAGATGGTATCATAACATTACATTGCAAAAATCCGTTAGAAAATTCAGCGGTAATTGATTGTGCTGAAATCCCATCAATAATGCAGCCTAAGGAATTCATTGTTGACAAGTTGGAAATAATTTCCTCAGTGCCGTTATGTAGCAGCATTGCAGATATCGAAACTTCATCCCCGGGACTAACCCACGCTGAAGAATTATCTGACTGACCTACTGGTGAAGTGTGGTCGGTAAAAATCAATTCATCGACAATTATCTCAGTATTTGATTGCCAAGAAAAACTGCGTAGTAAAGATGTGCCTAGTAACAAATCTTGACCTTCATCAAACGCCTTTAGTGAAGGTATACCACCCTCATTAGCATAGCTTTGTGCCGCTTGCCAACTTATGGCAAATTTTACCTCAACATACCATTTCTGTACGCCTTGGAATTTGGTTACTTGAGTTGTTGGGGGATAGATAAAACAATTCTCATCATAATTTGTGGATGATGTTCGCGGGTAATAATCAATATTACACTGGTCTGGTAATTCTCTGCCCAGTAGCGCTAAATTAATTGAATCCAAAGAATCAATACCATTGAAATCTGTTAGTGAATAACTGAATGTGTGTTCAAAGGTGGGTAGCAATTGATTATCATAGTGATCTAAAGATAAAGCTGAGGTGTCGAGAAGGGTTTGTAATTGATCTTGAACCAATATCGTTGCAGCATCAGTATTCTCGCCAAATACTCCGCCATTGGCTAATGCATTGCCCGCTAAGTCGTTTATTTGCAGAACTATACTGAGTTTAGCACTTGATAGCGGACCTTTCACTTCTTGCCAAGAAACTGCAGGAATATCCACCGTCGCATAAGTTGAAGCATAGTTAACTGAAACTGTCGTAACGCGATATTCTTGCTCGTCCATCAATCCGTCGCCATTTTGGTCATCAGTATATTCTGCCCAAGTATAAACCGTCAATTCTGTGTTTAAACCTTCAATATCTTCAATGATAACTTGAATTGGTATATCTTGATTTAATGTCCAAATATGGCCATCTGCTGGAGTTAAACCAGATGGATCATAGATATTGATTGCTTTAAGATGCGGACTGGCTGTATCAAAAATTATTTTCGTGCCAACATTTGGTGAGGTTTGATCTAGTGAATTCACGCTGACATCACTAACTGGACCCAAGCGAGATAACCGTGTATGTAATTTCAGAGTGGTATTAGTTGGGACTTCATGCTTGTTTGGAGTACTAATCTGGATGGTGAATTTGCCATCTTGACCGACTTCTACAAACCATGATTGTGACCAATTTATTTGTTCGCCGTCCCACTCATCAACACCGCCAGATAGATTTGACGAAGGAGCTGCTGTAAGAATTATCGCAACCTCTGCATCCCCTGAATTTATCAATCCATCAGTAACCCCTTGAAATCTAACCTTGCCATGTACTGATAACATTTCTTGGCTGTTAAATCGATATGGCCAACTTGAACTGGTCCAGTCGCTAATCACTCTTGAGTTTGAATCACTTACCGATAAATCAAAAATCTCTAAATCATTTTCAATCTCATTAAATTGTGTTTGCCTTTTAACAACCGTAGGCCCAGTAACTAGACCTTCAAAATCAGTAGAGGATATTAGCCAATTGACATCATCAACATCATCTAGTTGCCAACTACTAGTAATAGTCCAATTGATCATGCAGTAACCTGCTAAACATGAAACATTGGACTTGATATTATTGATTGAAACTTTTTCAGCGCCACTAATTACGGTGAATTGGGGGATTGAATACAAATCATTCACCTCGATAATAAACTCAGAATTACCTGGTTCTACTGAAGCAGCAAGGGTGATTTTGTCAAAGCCATAACCGATCTCACTCATCGTAATAGGATCGAATCGCACATGTGAGGTTTGTAAGGTCAAATCCGTATTTGGTAACCACTGAGTCTTGTCAATGTTTTCGATACGGTCAATTTGATGCAAATATGAGGTATAGTTGAGTTGAGTCGAGACTTTACCAAACTCGCTAATAACATGAATCGGGATTTCAAGAAGTGCGTGATTACCATTGTCTGGATGCTGATCTTTGGCTTGATTTAACTGGCTAATCGACAGGTTAGTGATTATTTCAGCCAACGGTGAAATCGCTAAGAATTTGTTTAGTTTAATCGTCACATCAGTGGTTGAGGTTAGTGAAATTGTGCAGTTTGCCAGCCCCATATCAATACCAAGCATTCCATTGTCAAAGGATTTAGACGGACAATCAGTAAATGATTGAAGTGCTGAAATTGTCAATCCAGTGCCATAAGATAAATCAGAAAATTGTGGAGCAGATAGATGTCCTTGGGTTAATGAATCAATAGTCAAGTCTAGATTAACCAATTGATTGTCTAAATTAATCATGCTGTTATCAAAAGTCATTATTTGATAACTGAAGTTTGCTATTTGGCCTTGTGGCAGATTTAGCGAGTATGAACCGTTATTATCAGGCAGTATGGTTGAGCCATTGACTGATACACTGGTGAATGATTTTGTACTGGCAATACTTAGGTTAGGAACATGATTTGGGAGGGTAAATAACTCATCCATATCATCACCAAGTTGTACCTCGATTTGTTTTGATGACAACACACAATTAGGCTGATATACTACTTTCTGTATCGAGCCAGTGGTATCAATTGACAAACTTAGATTATCACTAAGAGATGGGATATTAGATTCTTGATACTCTGTACCATCGGGAGAGATTTGTACGGGTCGATCAAATATTTGTGAAGTTTGACTTATATTATTGCCATTAGCGATTACTGTTGCTGATGAGAATGGACAAACAGTATTAGTGTCAAAATTGATTGTGGATCGAGATGTGGTTAGAATATTATTGTCACCCGATAAATAAAATTCAGAAAAGTTTTCCATTAAGTAGGCTCCATTTTTCAAGTGATACCAATCGATGTAAGAATTTACACCAATTTCTAGTCGTTCAACTGAAGACGTAAGGTATGGATTAGTGCTGGAAAAATTAACTCTTACCTTGATTGAAGTTATTTCCTGTGAATTTAGGTTTATGTTAATTGGCAGTGAACGGTTTGAATATCCTAGAATCACTTGATTACTTGAGTTGTCAATTATATCAAACTTGACATTAGTTCCTTCCGGTTGATTAACAAAACCGTCTAACTGCCCCCAACCAAATTCATCATCTGGATAAATCGGCGGTGAAATCCAAGTACCGGAATCTTGGTACATATCAATTTCAATTCCTGCATCGTCTAGATACCAACCATCCAATTCAATAAGTTGGTCAGAGAAAAATGAATACTTGAACCGTATGTCATTGCCAGACAAATTAGACACATCATATTGCTTCAAATCAAATGGTCTGGTAGAGTTTCGACAATTATTACCAATCATCGAGCCGTCAAAAATACCTTCATTAAAAAATGGGGAATTAGAATTTACTGTAGAGAGTTGATCGTGAAAGCTACCTACAGTTGCCGGCAGGTACCACCAATTGATTCCACCATCTGTAGAAGCAGATACTGCTCCTCCATCCCAGTTGGCTTCAGTGCAAACCCAACTTCTAAACGTTAGTCTTGAGGTTGAATTTTCTGGTAGGCTATACTCTGGAGAATACAAATGTGTTAACATTTCATTAGAATATTTGCCATCTAAGGCAATACCAAATCCGTAGTCGCCTGAATGCCATTTATCAGGACCATAAATTGCATTAATAGGGATTTCACCATATTCCCATTGATTAGAATCTTGGGCCGAAATCGACCAACCTGATGGTAGGGCAGCGAAACTATTGAAATTGAAACTGATTGAATCTTGAGAATTGAGGCCCATCTGGTTAGTCCATTGCCATTGGTTTAGTGTTGCAGAACCATTCGATAACCAACCATCACTTGAATCAACAAAAGTATTGGGTAGGTTATTGAAATCTTTGAAAACTGTGCTTTGGGCTAAATACGTACCACGTTGATGATGGAAGACAATTTCATCAATCGCAATGCCTTCCCATCCTGACGAAACAGAGCCACCATGGTTATGTTGAAGATCTGTATGTACGGTAAACTTCAGTAACGTGTGATTGAGGCCCCCTGAGGTAGAAAAGTTGTGATTTAGGCCAAGATAGATTGGAATCCAACCTCTTGATTCAGCATAGAAGAAATTGCCATTGTAAGTAATGCCCAATCCTGGTATTCCATAGGTACCTGAAATTGAGGTCCAAGTTGTGCCATTGTCAATTGAAAAATCTACCATTAGATAATCATAAAGATAACCTTGGATATCCCAGTTAATATTAATTTCAATCTCATCAGCATAGGGGAAGTTAGAGAAATTGACCGGAAAAATTAGGCTTGATAATGCATTTGGTAGATAATCCCCTGTGAAGTTACCATGAAACCATGAGCCCTTCGTATCTCCCTGATTGTAGATTAATAATTCATCAATAAACCATCCCCCTCTAGGTAAAATCACCTCACTAGTTAGTAAACAGAATTGAAAATAAGTACTTGATTGGTTTTGTGAAAGCAATCCATCAAGGCTAATATTGACTGATTGCCAATCAGTTGTCTGCCCTGACCAATGATTAACGCCGCCGTTGGAAAGAGAAGTTAATGATGTCCAGACATTATTCTCGCTCAAATATTCGACCCAAACAGAATCTGATGAATCCATAGCTAACCAATGTTGAAAGGTTATTGAGTAGTTTAGAATTATTCTTGGAACGTTAATGATTGGACTCATGATACAAGTTTGGGTATTTGATGAAAGATCACCATTACCAAAAGTGCCCAAAAAGGACGTGTTTTGATAGCCACTTTTTGGCAACTGCATATTGGATTGTGAATTGAGGTTGGAGTTGTTTTCAATAACCGTCCAAATACTGCTATTCATACCATTTGCCAACCAACCGTTGCCTGGAACACTTGAAACCGTTTCAAAGTCATTAATTTGGTTTGAAGAATTAGTTTTCAGCAGCCTAAGATTGCCGGTATTTTCATCAGGTTCAGTATGATGGCTGGACCCATTCCATTCATTTTGTGTACCGGTTCCAAAACTGGTGTTTGAATAATTCACCTCATTCCAGTAATTTGACAATCCAAGGTTTGCCTTGGTAATGGTGTGATTACTGGGAACTTGGAAAACATCGTTAGTTGTGGTGTTAACATAAGTCATATTGTCTGCTAAATCCAGGGTTACCTGTCTTGACCAATTATTCTCTAGCCCGCTATCCCACGCAGAAACAGA
>CAXHFO010000095.1:0-6379 GCA_964015895.1 uncultured Candidatus Poseidoniales archaeon | reverse complement strand
GTTTGAGGCATTACACGTAAACCAACCACTGCATAGTCGAACCAATTTTTCTATAGACTCATTGATTGATGAGGTGATAGCATGAATTTACACGAACTATCAACATTAATTGAAGACAAAAGAGCAAACCTTACCGCATGGATGGAGAAAAAACGTCAAGAAGTTTCCATTCCAATTTACGGCAGTGTTGATATTCGTGATGCTGGCTGGAAAATTGCTGTAGTTGACTCTAATCACTTTCCTGCCGGTTTCAATAATGTCGCCAAAGAAGATGAAGAACATCTTGCCGCATTACTTAGAAATAATATTTTGCGACGTGATAAGAACTGCAAGTGGGTACACCTATATCCCGAATCACATACTAGAAACTCCGCATATGCAGAGAACCTAAGGACTTTACAGAGATTGCTAAAAATGGCTGATTTCCGAGTCACTGTCGGTTCACCGGAACTTGAAGGACACGGCTCTATTGCTGGTCTTTCAGGACCCTTAAACCTAGATAATGTGGAGTTGAAAGATTTTGATGGCGAACAAGGAATTGGTATTGATGGTGAAAGACCAGATTTGATACTTCTCAACAATGACTTAACTGAGGGATTATTGCCTGGCCTTAGCTCAAGCAGAGTGTCCCCCCCTACTCAAATGGGTTGGCATGTGAGGAAAAAGTCAGATCATTATCAAGCACTGCAGGCTTACGTCGATGAAATCGCCGAAATGCTTGAGATTGATCCATGGTATTTGATGACTGAATGGTTTGTCTCTAAAGATAAATGCCTAGATAAAGAAGCTTGTAGAATTGAACTTGCTGGAGAAGTCGATGATTTCCTTTCAAAGATTGGAGCAAGATACCAAGCAATGGGGATTGATAGAGAGCCAGTAGTATTCATCAAGAACAATAGTGGTACGTATGGTCTGGGAATTTTATCAGTCAAGAGTGGTAGTGAGTTGCTCGAACTTTCCAATCGCAAAATGAAGAAATTAATGTACTCTAAAGGCGGTGTTGATGTAGAGGATTTCTTAATCCAAGAAGGAGTCCCGACTTGTCTTACTACTGAGTCTGATGGTCCAGTGGAACCGGTTGTTTACCTGGTTGATGGGCAGGCAGCCTCTTGGTTTTACCGAATTAATGAGAAGAAATCAGATATCGAAAACCTCAATTCTCCAAGTGCTATTTTCCAAAGCCATTCTGAAGTTGGTCACATTTATGGCAAACACGCTCACGGTTGGCATGCCTTGGTTGCTGAACTATCGATGCTTGCTATGGGTAAAGAGTTTTCAGCATATCAAAATTAAAGTCTAGCAAATAAATAATGCAATGAATACCTTGGGATGTTTATGGGCAGAGCATGGTTATACTCACTAACTATCCTTATTGGACTGTGGGTTTCTGCTACTGCTTTTGGTGGAATGCTACCGGATAACTTAGCAGAGTGGCCAGTTAATATCTGGTGTTGGGGTGTTTTTGCTTACATTTACAAGACTACAGGTCGTAAAGAAAGAATTGAGATGATTACGGTTCTGGCTTTTGCTACACCATTAGAATTATTCTTTAGTGAAGTTTGGAATATCTATGAATACCAACGAGGCTTAATGCCGCTATTTGTCCCAGCAGGTCATTATTTCTTATTCGACCTGGGAAGAATTATGGCAAATAAGATGAAACAATCACTCGCTTTACCAATTTTGATACCATTTATTCCAATGGTGGCATATGGTGTTTATGATGGAAGTGATACCTCTGGAATTATTCTTTTGTTTTTGGTACTGGTATTCACTAGATTTGGCCCTCAACCACGATTGTATGCTGCTATGGCTTGGGCGGCATTAGCAATGGAGATAGTTGGTACGCAATTAGGAAACTGGACTTGGGCAAATGAAGTACCATGGACTGGTTTGACCGCTTGGAATCCTCCACTTTTGGTTGGTGCGTTCTATTGTTTTGGTGATTTACTTGTTAATATGACAGTCGTTAGGTTTGAAGAGAAGGCCCACGTGGGGTTGCATGAATGACGTCAGCGGATGAGTTGAAAAAGCGTAGAAAAGCAGAAGCTTTACGCATTCGAACTTCACTTAACCGACAACGTAGTGTTCAACATGCATCTGTCAAAGGTGGTGAAAATACCGTTGCCTTTGTTGAGGAAAGCTTGTGCATTGGTTGCGATCAATGCGACATAGTATGTGATGATGATGCAATTAAACTTTACAAAGTTCCAATGCGAAGTCCTTTGATGAACGTGGAATCAAATCGCAAAGCGAAGATTATCCGCGATGCATGTACAGGGTGTAGGCTGTGTGTTCTAGCGTGTCCAACAGATGCAATATCGATGATTGACAGGTGATTCTATGAGTGGAAAAGACGAAGCTAAAAATGACGCTCAACGATTTGGTGGCGAATTTGGACCTTACCGTAAACCTGGAACTACAGGTGTTCCATTATCAACTTTCAAAACCCTAGTTTGGACTTCAAATATTGGTGGTTTAATCTTGTGCGTACTCGCTTTGGAGATGCTATTTGTTCAACAAATGTTCATGTGGGGATTAGTCACCCTAATTGCCGGTGTTGGGGTTGCTTTATTTCCATCAAACTATGAGATTCTCGGTATGAGTGACGACGGTGAAGCAACTGAGGATTAACTCAAGCTTCAGTCTCTATGGTAGTGATTGCTTCTTCGGCAATCTTTGACTTCTTCTCATTGATTTGTTGCGCTAGGAAAGTCACTACGTCAAGAATCTTAATGTCTGAGTATTTATCATCACCTTCAAACTTCAAACATTCAAAGTGAGTTACACACTTCGGACAGGATGTCAGCATGGTATCGGCACCAGTTGACTTGATCTCTTCCATTCTAGAGACACGAAGTGCTCTAGCATTTTCATTACAAGACATCATACTAGATACGCCACAGCACATTGCGTCTTCGCCGCTATGTTCCATCTCAACAAGGTTTACACCTTCAACAGCAGTGATTAATTCTCTAGGTTCTTCATAGACGCCCATCTGCCTGCCAAGCCTGCATGGGTCGTGATAGGTAACTGTGGTTTCTTCAGCAACCTTCAGGTCCATGTCAAATCCTTGTTCGAGTAAGAATTCAGTAGTGTGCATAACTTTCACATCCTCAAGTTCATAATCTCTAGCAAAGGTTCTGAAACACTCTGCACATGAAGATACAAGGGTGTCTATTCCAGATTGTTGGATTTTCTTTTGATTGTAAGCCTTTAACTTGTCAAATACTTCGGTAAGACCTTGCCACTTTTGGTCATGGCCACAGCACTTGAGGAAGTCTCTACCTAAGTATGAAACGTCAACACCAATTTCATCAAACAAAGTATAGGCTGATGTAGTTGCTGCTCCGAGGTTCATTTCACCTTCATTGACGTGAGAGAAGACCATTTCTTGGTCTAGGTAGTCTACGCAACCAGGATAATAACCGATATTAGAATCGATTGGATAGTCTTCAACGGATACGAAATCTTGATCTGCATCTTCTTCTGCCTCAGCAGCAAGAACTGCTTGCAATACAGTGTGAGGGATTTCAGCTTGTGGACCGCCGACAATTAATCCTCTTCTAATGTCTACATATGAATCGTAGTTGACTAACTGAGGACATGCATTAGTACAAGCGGTGCACGTTAAGCATGAGTACATTGGAACACCATCGTCTTCATTATTCCAAGAGTTGTAGATGATGTTGAGTTTGTCTCCCCCATTGAATAATCTAACTGGACAAGCATCGTCACAAAGGTCACATCCGTAACACTTGTTCATCTCGAATTCATAACCTCTAGCCATAGATCTCAGTAAGATGAATACCATTGCACCAAAAGTGACACAAGGAATGAACATTGCATAGATTAGTTTTGCATCTAGGCTCTTTGGATTCATGTGATAGCCAGGGTTTTCAATTTGTCCATAATTTGAGCCGCCAAGCGCCATGTCAGTGGTGCTGCTAAGATTGACTGTTTTACCATCTAGAGATGCTGGTGCAGCGCTATTCCACACTAATAATGGTTGGAATGAAGCTATTTCTAATTTAATTTCCTTCATCATTGTGTCATTGAGGGCTAATGGACCAGTGATTGTAACATCGAAATCATAGTGATAGGTTCCAACTGCTAAGTCTACAGATGTTCCCGCACAGTCATTAAAGTCAGCAACAACCTTACCATCTGCGTTAGTGACAGTCAAGGTGCTGCTAATCATAGAATCCGTTTTGACATCATTGATTTTTCTTTCCTCTGCTCGATGTTCACACGCTATGTCGGTGGTAACTTTACTCACCGATTCATGATGTCCATCAGGGAATAGTACAGGGTCTTCTGTTACAGTAAAAGAATCACTGACAGAGTAGGAGTCCTCAGAAGTCAAGGTTGTTGATTCAAATGCTGAATTTATACCATCGGCCGGAATTTGATGTCCGTTGGAATCAAAGAAATCAATAATCACTTCTCGGCCAGGTTGATAGATTACCCAATCAAGCCATGCTGTAGTTGGTACAGTGGCGTCCTCTGACCAACCAAAATTGTCAGTAAATTCGTTAGTATCATGGACGTGGACATCGACAGGTTGAGTCCGCATGTCTTCTAATTCACCGTAATCTGATATGGTCCCCAGTCCTCTTGCGCCCCAGAAACCTTTGTCGTAGGTATCCCATGTTGCTACAGTAGCAGCAGTGGAGAGGATTAACGCACCGACTAGAATTTGTTTAGCATGGTTTGGGGTAAATGCAGATCCCCATGCTTTTGATAACACCATTCTAGCGCCAAAGTAAATACATATCCACAACAGAATGCCCGTCATCGCCCAGGGTAAGGCGTTGAACGCTTCCGCTATCCAAGGCTCCCTCACCCCACAAAGTAAGTCGCCATGACTGTCTAATTTACAATAATCTGACCGATTTTTATGATACAGTTCGAGGAAAATATTGATTGAAAATACTGAAATGAACCAAATGTGTGCTAAGTAAACAGCACCTGCAGCCGCAAACCAAGGGTCTTCAACAGGACGCTTTTCTCTGCCGCCAAGGAATGGTGGTAAGATAAGAATACCTACTGGAATTCCAGTTAGCGCTGCTCCCCACCATGCAGCATTCCAAGGGAATACAGGTTGTCCGACTATTTCTCCGATAAAACCGGTAGGAACGGTAAATTGTGGAAGGTATTCACCCCATCTGAGGTAACCATAAGAAAACAATACATACCAATCGGGGAATACGAAACCGGCCTGTGCGTAAGGGTCTGCTGCCCCGTGTAATGGTGGGGGAATAATCCATGCGTAATACAATAAGACCGCACCCATGAATGCGAAGATCAGGATATCTCTCAATACTTCATGCGGCCAAAAACCATGCCCAAGGCGAGTTCGCTTACGCTTGTCGGCTGTTGATTGGAGTTTTTCCTTCTCATCCATATACGAGGATGCTACTCTACCCAGATTCTCTACTAGTCCCATTTAATTCCTCCAAGATCAATGTGGCTCCGCTATTCCCTGCACCCAAACAATAAACAAATGGACTATGATTAGTCCTGTGACTATAACTGGTAGAATAAAGACGTGAATAAAGTACATTCTAGTTACCGTTCTTTCGGTTAATGAAGAGCCACCAAATAGTAGGGTTGCAACATACTTACCAACTAGTGGGCTTGAGTTTGCTAAGTTTATGCCAATTACCGCAGCACCATATGCTAGAGAGTCCCATGGTAGTAAGTAGCCGGAATAGCCAAAGACGATTGTTAAAGCCATAAGCGCTACACCAATTAGCCAATTCAACTCTCTTGGGTTTCGATATGCTCCCGTGAAGTAAACACGGCACATATGCAAGAAAACACTAGCCACCATGAAGTGAGTTCCCCAGTGGTGGACTGCTCTAATGATGTAGCCAAACGGTAATTCTGTCATGATATATTGCATGCTCAAATAAGCCGGAGATGGGATCCCATTTCCGCCAGGAACGTAGTAAATACCAAGTACAGTTCCTGTTAAAACCAGGATAATGAAAGATAGGAACGATATACCTCCTAGACAATAAAGTGGGTACCAATACCAGATGATACGAAGTTTATACTTTTCAGCGTGAGTCAAAGGCATCTGTCGATGCATGTTATAGTATGCACCCTTTGACATGTTCCAATAGTCTTGTATCCTAAATCTGGTATCTAGCCAAGAGAATACCCAGAGGAACGAACGCTCAGCAAAACCCATTTTCCCGGAGGATTCTACTGCACGTAAAATCTCTCTACGAGGCATTTCTTCGTTTTCTTTACGCAGCGTAAATGCAACAAGAACAATAATGAAGGCGATAAAGAACCAAAGAATCCAGAACATTGTAGTCATTTTATCACCTCAATCACAATATGTTAACCAATCTACATAATCGGTGAT
>CAXHFO010000094.1:0-6422 GCA_964015895.1 uncultured Candidatus Poseidoniales archaeon | reverse complement strand
TTGTTGCATGGATTGTTTTTTCGTATTTTGTCTGGGTTGAATTTCCAGTCATGCGTATTCACTCAATTACCTTGATTTTATTATGGAATGGCATGATATTAGCTAACATATTCTTTCACCAGAACAATCAAAATTTCCCTCAAGGGTCATCACTGTCAGACATGATGTATGGAACTCTAATTATGCTTGTAGTGGTATTTTTCTCATACTTCTTTTGGAAAGCGGTTAGCGACACCAGGGACTTATATGTCCAAGTACATCACGTTCATGAAGATGTTAGGGTAATGGAACAGAATATGTATGAATACTCACTAAATGGATGGTGGGCATTACTTATTGGATGGTTCACTGCTGCTTTTATTTCAGCATGGAGTGGTGTTAATTTTATCGCCACAAGAAATAATGATGACTTTTTTGCCCTTTTCATTCACATTGCATCTGGTATTATGGTAATTCCATTATTCCTTGGACTTATTTGGTATCCTCAAAGAATATTAGGAGTTACTACCAAAATAAGTACGTCTGCTGCATTAACTGCTGAAATCGAAATGCAGCAAGGTCAACTGAATGTGGCTACTGATGCCAAATGTCCTGAATGCTCTGCTGCAGTAGATGTATCGATGCAACTGGACGGCCAAATTGCTGTTCCGTGTATAAATCCTGCATGCAATACCTTTGGCGTAATTGGTTCAGTCTGCTTAACTTGCGGGGATGAACATCCCTCACGATTTAATTGTCAGTCTTGTAACACCAATATTCCATATGTTGATACTATACCTGATACGGAGGCATGGTGATGGACTACTCGCACTTGAGAGAAGACTTTCCTACACTTCGTCAAGAAGATGCACCTGCTTACTTGGACAATGCTTGTGTGACCTTAAAACCTGATTCGGTGATAAAATCCATCAGTGACTATTACAGTATGTACCCGGGTTGTGGCGGCCGTTCAGTTCATCGCTATGGCACACAGGTATCCAGATTGGTTTCCCACTCAAGAAAGGTAATGGCAGATTTTATCAATGCTAAATCAGTTAATGAGGTAGTGTTTAGCCGCAATACCACCCATTCGATTAATCAAATTGCTAAGGGCATAACTTGGCAGGAGGGTGATGTAGTAATTACCGGTGATCGAGAACACAATTCAAATCTAGTTCCATGGTTACAACTTGTTGAAGAACAGGGCATAGAACACGTAATTGTCAAATCTAATCAAGATAATACGTTCAATCTAGAAAATTTTGAACAGTTGTGTGATGACCATGGAGAGAGGTTGAAAATGGTATCGCTTAGCCATGTAGGAAACTTGGATGGCATCGACATACCGATTGCTAAGATTGCTGAAATCACTCATCGGTATGATGCCTTAATTGCGGTTGATGGAGCACAATCTGCTCCACACATGAATGTTGATGTTCAGGCATTAGACATTGATTTCTTATCGTTTTCCATCCACAAAATGTGTGGCCCATCCGGCATGGGTGGACTTTGGGGCAGGTATGAATTACTCGACAGCCTAAGGTCGATTCAATCTGGTGGGCAAACTGTTCAAACTGCTCATTACGACTCAGTTAAATGGGCAGCACCACCATCAAGGTTTGAAGGTGGACTGGGTAACTTTGCTGGTATGATTGCCAGTGGTAAGGCTATTGAGTATCTTAGTAAATTAAACATGAATGATGTTCATGAGCATGAAATTAAATTAAACCAAATAATTACTCAGCGGATTAAACATCTTGATGCAATCGAGATAATAGGGCCAGAAGATGCTAGCAAAAGAGGCGGTATTTGTTCTATTTTGATGGGTGAATTGCCATCACATGACATTGCACTGCTGCTTGATGAAGCTGCCGGAGTAATGGTAAGAAGTGGCCAGCATTGTGTACATTCGTGGTTCAATGACCGAGGTATTGAAAATGGTTCCCTTCGGGCTTCAGCCTACTTTTACAACACTGAAGAAGAAGTAAAACTTTTTGCTGATACATTTTGTGAAGCAGTTGAAGCATTTAGTTGATAGATATGGAACCAACCAGTGACGACCAATCTCTTGATGAAATACCAGAGGCTACTCTGCTATCACATAATGACTCAATTAGGCCAATAATTGGGATATTTCTCGCCATAACCGTAATTCTAGCTACGGGATATTTAATTGCTTTAGTAATCGAAGAGAATCCATTTGGAGTTCGTCCAACTTCAGAAGCATTGCAAGCCCAATCAGTTTACCAAGACTTAGTCCAAATCGATGAGGTAAGTGGGGATGGTACCGGAGTAAAAGTGTGCATTGTTGATTCGGGAATAGATACTAGCCATCCTGATTTATCTGGTGTAAATTTAGTAGCGTGGCAAGATTTTGTCGGTAATCAAGCTACTCCATATGATGATCAAGGGCACGGCACTAGTATGGCTGGAATATTAGTGGGTAATGGTTACATTGAAGGTGTGGCGCCAAATGTAGATTTAGTAGTTGCCAAGGCACTTTCGGAAAATGGTAGTGGAGAGGATTCAATAGTTGCTGATGCAATCGATTGGTGTGTAAACCAAGGAGTACAAATTATCTCATTATCACTTGGCGGGGCACCCGGAATAATTCCGTTTAATCCGTTTTCCGGAAGAGATTCTTCTGACGCAGCAAGTGATGCAATTGATTTAGGAATCGTCGTAATTGCTGCTGCTGGAAACGATGGTGGTCCTGATGATGATGGCGATGTAGCACATCCATCGAGTGAGAGATTAGTGATATCAGTAGGTGGCACGACCCAGACTGGTGAACACTGGAGTGGATCTTCTACCGGTGATAATAATGGCAATTTATTCCCACTGATTCTTCCCAGAAGTGACCCGCATCAAAAGCCAGAAATTGTTGCTCCTGCTGAATCTGTTCCAGTAATTAACAATCGAGGCACTTGGCAAATAGTCGATGGCACGAGTGCGGCTACTGTATACGTAACTGGAGCAATCGCATTATTGCTTGAGCAAAATCCTGAATTGGGAACTAATGGTGGGCAGGCATCAACAGATACTGTGATCCAAATTAAGCAAGCGTTAATGGATACAGCAAAACCAACTCCAAGTCAAAATGGGCATGATGACGACTATGGTTATGGGATGATACAAATCGCCAATTTACTAGAGAGTTTTGTGTGATTACTTCGGCAAAAATGCCACAATAGTTCCTTCAAATACCGGGCAGAAAGCGATGTGATAATCATTTTGAGAATTCTTAATCAGTTCTATCCAAGCATTAAATCCATCGACCATGGCCATCATTTCTTTATCATTTTCATCCACCTCTCCTGAAGGTACTGGTGGTTCTGTAGTCAGAAGAATCCCATTCTTGGATAATAATTGCAGAGAGTTCTCCGTGTAGCTGGCTAGGTTTGATAATTTTTCATCCACAATAATTACATCATAACTGTGTGCCAAAGGAGAATCACCTTCGTGTAAGCCAGAAATCGTTGCAGCCTTCCAAGCGATCGATTCGGCAGATAGGGTAGAGAACTCTCCAACTACTATATTTGTCCATGAAGAGGCTTCATATCTATCAACTAAGCGCTTGATTATTACCGCAAATTTATTGCCTTGTTCAACAATATCAAACCTCTCTGGTCGGTTATGTTGTTCAAATAAATCCAACAACCATGCTGTACGATGACCAATTGCGGCACCAACTTCAAGGATGCTCTTTGGATTAACTCGATACACTGTGTCTCTTATTCTTCTAATTGTTGATAACGACCATGTTGAGAGGCCCATATGTTGTAGCTGCTCATTGATGTTAGCAGCAATTATTGGTTCGTCTCGTGATAGTTCACTTACCTTGGAAAGTAAATGACTGAGCAACTCTTTACGACTAGGAATCGTATTGACCTCTTCGCTCATGATTATGCGTATAGTACACCTCTCAAGAACTCTCGTATCGAAATAATTCATCCGATTACTTGAAACCTAGTGGGCTGTGGGAGAGTCGATAGCATGACTGAAGACATAGCAGAAGACGACTTAGAAGAAGTTGTTGCAAATGTGGCTTTGTGCAGTGAATGTGATGAATATGCTGAACATCAGGTACTCAAAGAAAAGTCCGTTGGAACCGGCAAAGACTTACTCGTCAAGTGTATAGAGTGTGATTACGTTTACAATCTTCAGATTCGTGAGCCGTTATCGATTAAAATCCCATTCATATTAACCGATGGGCCAAACTCAAAACGAGTTGAATTAGACATCGATGATGATGAAATGTTTCTATTGGGTGATGTGTTTGAAGATGAGGAAATGCTCTGGAGTGTAAATCAGATAATTGATAAATCTGGACGTAAGAAAAAATCTATCAAAGCTACTGAGGCATCGATTATCTCAGCGCTTAGAACAGATATGGTTAGAGTCAAAATAACCATGACCAGAGGCGAGTTTTCTGACTCTACCTCAATGTTGGTAGACTATGGAACTAAATTCTCTGCAGGTACAATGATTGATTATGCTGAGGAGGTTTGGCGCATTAGAGCAATTCATACCGGAACTGGTAGAACTTTGAAAGGAACTGTTGAGGCTCAAGATATCAAGCGAATTTACCTACATGAACCACCAAACCTGGAACACTTTGAACCAAAGACGCCACGTGAAAGAAGACAGGCTTGGAAAGAAGGACGTTTAGGTTACAATCCAAATCCAGAATTACCTAAAGAAGTTACTAAAAAACGCGTTACACCAAGTAATAAGCGGAAGAAAAAGAAGCCTCGTAAATAATCAAGGTCTATTAGTCCATGGCATTAGAAATGCCTTAGCAACCTGAGCGCCAACTGTTGGGTTTTCTTTCAATCTCCGGATGCTATATTCATACCACTTTTCACCATACGGAATATACACTCTTGTCCTGTGGCCCATAGCGGCTAATTTTCTACGTAAAGGACCTCTAACCCCTAGTAGCATCTGAAATTCATACCCAGGACCTTTACCATTGCGAGGTTTTCCAGCATTTTTCCTTGGATCATCTATACCTGGACCCATCCCGTATGATTCAAGCGCCGACAAAGCATGGTCAATTACCGGTTTGTCATGTGAGGCAATCGCACAATAGGCACCTGCAGATAACATTCTATCGATACTAGCATTTGTGGCACCAACAATTTCCGCATAACCTGAATGAGCAATTTCTTCTGGTTCTAAATAAATTCCCTTGCAAATACGGTAATCTGCGGCTGGTCCAAGTTGTTGTTCTAGGTAATCAATATCAGCGATAGTCCTAAACAATCTTCCTTGATATACAGTACCGACATTAGTAATTCCCTCATTATGTAAATCTACAACAACATCAATTGTATCTTGAGTGACACGATGATCTTCCATATCCAGCCTAACAAACATATCGTTTTGTGCGGCCATTAGCACCAAATTACGGATATTCTGGTAGCCCTTTTCACGATCAATTAACAAACCAAAAGCCGTCGGTTTAATGCTGAGGTCTGAATCCAAACCCTTGTCAATGATTGCTGAGATAAGGCTAGTATATTCGTCGTAGAAATACTGTGCTTCTGCCATAGTAGAAATTTCTTCACCAAGTACATCCACAGTGAAACAGGCGTTTTCTTTGCTTAGTCTTTGCATCACTTTGACTGCATCATCTATTGTATTTCCAGCCACATAACGCTTAGAAACCCAACCAACAAACCACTTTGGCATACGAACAGTCATGCCGACAACAAGTTTCGAAAACCATCCAGTCATGACTACCCCGTCAGGCTGTCCGCTAGGAGATTCATGAGGGTTGTCATTTCGTGCCTAGCAACTCAAGAATTTGTTTAGTGGTAAGTAATGGAATATTTCTTGCAAATAAATAATCTCTAATTGCTTGTCGCTGCCAACCTCTAAACGCCTTTTTATCCATTGAACAAATTATTTTTCCACCAGGAAAGGCTATGTTAGTTGCTGCTAAAGCCTGACTTATTGATTGACTCCAAGTTCCTCCGGGTAAACTTCCTTCCTCTTCTGGTTTGTCGAATGGTAATGCATATGTGGCTAACATATGACCTAACCAAACGCCATCTAGCAAAGCTAGTTTATTAGCCCTAGGCGCATAATGGCCGCCTCCTAAGGTAACGAGTACAAATTCACCAGAATGTTCAACTGGATCCCAAACCCCATCTTGCTTAGTACCGTTTAGGCCAAGACCTTCTGCGATAATTCCAGCCAAGTGTTCTGCCGCTTCTTCATCAGGCCAAATAGCCTCTGTAGAACCAATTTCTATGAATAATGCAGGTACTTCTAGCCAAGGTCCATGATGAGTGACTTCTAATGTAAGTTCAAACCGTTCCGCTAATGATGTACCATTGACAGAATTGCTTAATTTCTTCCACCAAGATGCAAGTCTAGTCGATGGTGGAGGAGCATAACCGCTTTTACCACCATATTGTGCCTTAGTTCCACGC
>CAXHFO010000093.1:0-6495 GCA_964015895.1 uncultured Candidatus Poseidoniales archaeon | reverse complement strand
TAAATCCTCAGCAATTAGGGTTTATGTGTGGTATAGAGGTTCACCAGCAATTAGCGACCGGAAAATTACATTCAAGGCAGCCTGGCGATTTGTATGATGTCACAATGGATAGCCTACCCACAGATTGGCCTAGATTTTCAAGAAAACTACGTGCGGCCCGAGGGGAAGGCGGTCGCATTGATATTGCAGCTAGATTTGAAAGCAAAAGAAATCGTTCCTTTGAATATGTCCAATCACCTAATTCAGGATTAATCGAACTTGACGAACAACCACCACTTAGCCATGATGACGAAGCATTGGATATTGCTTTGACTACTGCGGCTTTACTTGAAGCCAAACCAGTCCCTTTGTTACAGACAATGCGCAAGACGGTCGTAGACGGATCAAATACCAGTGGCTTTCAAAGAACAACACTTGTATCAACGGGCGGCGAACTGCAAACCGAAAGTGGTCCAGTTGGAATTTCCGTATTATTATTGGAAGAAGATAGTGCTAGGAAATTGGACACCTATCAAACTGATACTGGAGAATGTGTGATCTACAATCTAGACCGACTTGGACTTCCGCTAATTGAAATCGCCACTGATCCAGATGTTAAGACTCCAAACCATGCAAAGGAGACTTCAATCGCTCTTGGAAGAACACTTAGACAAACTAGAAGGGTGCGAAGAGGGCTTGGTAGCATTAGACAAGATCTCAATGTGTCGTTAGCCTGCGGTGATAGGATTGAGATAAAAGGCTGTCAAGATCTAAATTGGATTCCAAGAATAATTAGACTAGAAATGGCTCGCCAACTCCACTTTTATCGCTTAGCAAATACTCTACGTGCTAAGTTTTCATTACCAGCCTTGCCACCAGATAGAAGACTTGATGATGCAATGGTTGAGGCAGAAGTAAGCCAAGAAATCGCCAAACAATTACCATTGAATTTAGTTGATGTAAGTGAATTATTCCGCGGTTGCGAATCAAAGATGGTGATAACTGGCTTAAGCAGTGGTTCGCAAATGGTTGCTCTACCGTTACCCGGCCTTGATGGACTTATTGGCGCAAAACAATCAGACGCGGAAGGCTCTCAATTGCCAAGACTTGGTAGAGAATTAGCCGGAGCAGCAAAACTAGCTGGCGTTAAAGGGGTATTCCATTCCGATGAATTACCGGCTTATGGTATTGAATCAAGTCACGTCAGCGGAGTACGTAACCAACTAAATCTATCTGATAGTGATGCATTTGTATTGTGTTTAGCGCCTAGGTGGCAAGCAGATTTAGCCCTTGAAAGTGTTTTACTAAGAGCTAGAGCCGCATGGCATAGAATCCCCCAAGAAGTTCGTAATGTGGTAGTCAAGAAAGGCTCTCCAGAAGACGGTACAACCGCGCCAATGCGACCTCTTCCAAGCGGGGCTCGAATGTATCCTGAAACAGATATCCCAACCATTTCAGTAAGCAGTTCTATGTGGCAAAGCGTGCTAGAAAAAATGCCCATGACTGACCTAGAGAGGCAAGACAGGTTGAGTAAATACGATATTTCAGGCGATCAAAGTGAACAACTTCTCGCTAGAGAATTAGATGATAGTTTTGTAGAGTATCAAAACAATTTACCGGCAAAGGGCTGGGCTACAGTCTTATTGGAAAATGATGAAGTCGACCCTGCTCTTTCCAGTCTCGTTCTACTAGCAAAAGAACAGGGAGAACTTACCCGCGAAGCAATCAATGACGTAATTACAAACTTTGCTAATACTGGCGCGACCATGGCAGAAATCCAATCCTTTGCCGAACAAAACGGGTTGAAGCCAGCAGATACATCTTCTTTACAATCAGTAATAGATGCCGTAGTTCTCGAGCGAATTGATTTTGTTAAAGAGCGGGGCATGGGTGCGATAGGCCCTCTTATGGGAGTGGTTATGCAGAAGGCAGGAGCTGCAGACGGTAAAGCAGTCAGCGCTCTGCTAAAACAAGCAATCATGGATGCAACCAAGTGAATAGAATGCGAATAATTACCACATTTTTTGCCGTATTATTATTCCTATTAGTTCCCATTAGTGCTGCAGAATCAAATGATAATAATTGGACGAGTGACCTGACCCAGCAATGGAATATAGATTTCGAATCAGTTTACGTTTCGACTAAGCCGGTTATTGTTGATCAATCAATTTATCTTCGGACCTCATCTTCAACAATTGATAACGGTATACCAACAATATATTCTCTAGATTTCTCTGGCAATGAACAATGGAAAGTTACTAATCCAAATTCAACTAAACAAGATATGTCACCAATATTATCTGTTAGTGCTGGAATTGGAGAATGTGGTAATTGGCCAGACATGCTGTTAATTGGTTGGTCAGACGGACTTTTCCAAGCATTAAATCCGATAAACGGCAATGTCATCTGGCAACATAAGACAGAGTTTCTAAGTTGGGGGATAACTGGTGAAGCAACATTAGACGATGACTCAGTGATAATTCCAACAAGAACTGGAATCGATAAACTCTGTTTAGATGGTAGTCTAGAATTTTCTCAACAGCTAGGGCTAGGCTGGAGAAATAGTGCAACTGCGCTGGATGGGGAGTATTGGATTGGCGATGAGTCAGGAACTCTGTGGCATGTATCTGCTAACCAATCAGTAAATTCATACTCTATCGGGGAAGGGAAAATTTGTCACCAACCGTTAATTATTGGTAATGACAATTTACTAATTCATTTACAATTGTCAACTGAAAGCGAACTTCATTTGCTAGACACTACAACAGGTGAGTTAACTACCGTAGCAAAATTGGGCCCGTCTCCAGCTATGCCTGAGATAATGGGTCAATACGTAATTACTGCTGATTCCAGTTATGTGACACTGATTGACTGCTTGGATAATTGTCATATGGTGAACCAAGTTCCTTTCAGGTCTAATGGCGAGGTTTCAATACTCTTTGATGACTATATTGTCCTGCCTCATAACTCTCAAGAGGGCGGGTATGGTGTTTTCACAATTTCAGATGAAGGAGAATTATACCTGCTTGATACGCTAAATTTCGCGGACGATTGGTATGGGACTGCAGGGCTAGCAGGACAAGAGGTTAACGGGCAAAAACAAATATTGGTGGTGAATGATAATGCAAATCTTAAGTTCTTATCAACTGATTATGTCTTGTCACTTGAATCAAGCAATGCCGATTCTGATTGGACGACCATGATTGCTATGCTACTTGCTTTGATTATCATTTCAACCACCGGAATCCAACTTCTAAGGGAGCGGTTTCAATCTGCATTTAAGTTCTTCATTTTGTTCTTCACGATCTTGGTGTATTTTAGCCTTGGAGATATAATCAGCGCTTGGGCCGATCTTGTTAGCGACCAAGAAGACAGCGACCCGAATGATGTCTGGTCAGAAAATTGGCCCGACGAGTGGCTGGGTACGCAGGTTGTTATTTTCGAATTTAAGGAGGGGCTTATCGAGTCGGGCGGTTATGTTGGGCATGAAGACGTGCTTCAATTAACCAAACACGTAACTAGCGAACAAGGAATTGACATTGAGATATCCGAAACCAGTTTCGGGAAATATGTAGTAAGTATTGATGGAAAATCAGGCGAAGGATGGGAGTATTATGTCAACGGTCAGGCAGGCACAGTATCTGCAGAGTATCAATCAATAGATTCTAATGCAGTAGTGGTGTGGAAACAACTCTAGTTTAGGTAATACTCAAGTCATCTAACTGCTAGGCCTGTATATGTTCCAGTCCTATGGAGTGCACGGCCCCGTTCTTGGCCCCGTTGCCGGATTGGTCATTGACATTGTTTTGTTAGGGCTGGCATTTTGGATGCTAGCATCTCCAGACATGAAAAAAATCTCTAATATTCTTACCTTTGTTACTCTAATATTTGGTATTTCATTGGCCAGAATAATTATGGCGCCGCTACCTAATATCCAACCGGTAACAGTTGCGTGTTTGATTATTGGTGCGCAGCTTGGTGCAAGGCGAGGCGTAGCATTTGCTGTATTAGTTACCATGATTTCTAACTTCATTCTTGGTGATGGGATTTGGACGATATACCAAGCAATCGGTTGGTCAATTGTGGCAATTATTGGTGCTCAATCTAAACTGATTATCGATAATAAATTACAACTCGGCAAGCTATATTTCTTGGGTATTATCTCCGCCTTTTTATTCGACTTTATTGCCTCACTGAGCGTAATTGGTACAGTAAGCGCTGGCGAATTTGTTGCTTATCTAATAAATGGCATTCCGTATGATGTAGTTCATGCACTTGGCAATATTACGATGGCAGCATGGTTTGGAATTTGGTTCTCTGGCGTAATAACTCAATACCAATCTATGGAAGAGATAGAACAAACAGTAGTCGATGGATATGTTATCGGATCATGACGGGCCTTCCATGGCATTGGTTGTTAGGAAAGACCTCAAATTATCAGCAGGTAAGCTTGCTGTTCAATGTTCTCATGCAGCAGTATCGTGTTCACTACAAGCCAAGAAAAGCGAGCAAAGAATATTCGAGCGTTGGACTAATGGTGGGGCAAGGAAAATTTGTTTATCGGTAAAGGATGAAGAAGCACTACGAATTCTGATGGGGCAGGCAAAATCAGCAGGACTTATCACTAATTTAGTAAAAGATGCAGGGCATACTGAAATCCCGGCAGGCACTATTACAGTGCTTGGCATAGGTCCCGCTCCTAGAAGAATAATAGATCTACTAGTTGGTGAATTAAAGCCATATTAAGCAGGTGAAATCAATGGGGCTGCGTTCATTTATCCATCGACTTTCGGCTCCAAAAACCTCGGATTTTGTACCAAATGCTTCGTTTAAGTTGGTTTTAGTGATTAATCATGATCTTAAGATGGGCAAAGGTAAAATTGCCGCCCAATCAGGTCACGCATCGGTATCTGCAACGCTAAAAATGGGCGCTAGCAAACCGAATTTACTCGATGCTTGGTTGACATCTGGGCAAAAGAAAGTCTGTTTAAAAACCACTCAAGATGAATTATTAGAGCTAGAAAAAGATGCTGTTAAATCAGGCATTCAAACAGTTCGCATTAACGATGCTGGAAAGACACAAATCCCTAGTGGCTCATTAACAGTTATTGCTTTTGGACCAGCCCAAGACGGTGAACTTGAACAACTAACTGGCCATCTAAAGCTACTGTGATTTTCCGCCTAATTCATGAATGATGGCAACTTGGTGGGCTCATGCGCGAGTACAATTCGGACCGAATTGACATGAGAAGTGACACTGTGACACAACCAACAAAGGCGATGCTAGAGGCGATGATGGCAGCCAAAGTTGGCGATGATGTTTTGCAAGACGACCCAACAGTCAAGGCTCTTGAAGCAAGAATTGCTGAAATGTGTGGGATGGATTCAGCCTTATTTGTTCCTTCAGGAACCATGTCTAATGCGGTAGCAATTAGGGCACATACTTCTCCTGGTGATGAAATAGTGATGGAAAGAACTAGCCACATCTATCAGTATGAGGGTGGTGGTTACGCAGTAATGTCTGGTGTTTCAGTTGCTCTTGTCGATGGTAAGAAAGGCCAGTTAACCCCAGAATTATTAAGTAAGGCGATTAGAAAAGCCGAAGGCAGTTTGGGACACTACCCAGACGGTACCTTAGTGTGCGTTGAAAACACGGCTAACCGAGGTGGCGGAACATGTTACTCCCAAGAGAATCTCGATGCAGTGGCCAAGACAGCGCACGAACATGGCTGTAAAGTTCACATGGATGGGGCAAGAATTTTCAATGCATCGATTAAGACCAATACTCCAGTTAGCCGGATGTTGAAAGAATGTGATTCAGTATCCATTTGTTTGTCAAAAGGCTTAGGGGCACCGGTAGGAAGTCTGCTTGTTGGTTCAACAGATTTTATCGCCAAAGCGAGTCGCTGGAGGAAGATGTTTGGTGGCGGCATGAGACAATCCGGTATCCTAGCCGCGGCTGGAATGTATGCACTAGAAAATAATATCCAGCGTCTATCTGACGACCATTCTAGAGCCAAGCGACTGGCAACTGCACTAAATGAGATGAATGAATATACTGTTGACTTGAATTCAGTTGAAACAAATATGGTTTACATCGATAGTAAAATGGGTGCTAAGGAGCTAATGGCGCAATTATCAAATCACGGAATAGATGTACTAGATGTTGGTCCAACCGCAGTAAGGGCAGTAACTCATCTTCATGTGACGGATGAAGATATTGACCAAGCCATTGAAGTGTTTAGGGCTATTAGTGCTTGAAGGCTCATATTCTTCTAGCGATTAGTGCGGCAGAAAATCCTGCAAGCAAAGTAATCATGACTCCAAAACCGGGTATTGCCTTAGTCTCATCTTCACAACCCTCTGGTAACAAGCACTGAAGTTCATCAAGCGGCTCTTCTCCGACTGGCATGTTGAGTAAGTATACCAAATGCACTTCTAAATCATCACCGTCATGAGGTGTTGGAATGGTAATATTTGCAGTTCCTTGAGGATTACTTCCCAGGTCGGTAATTT
>CAXHFO010000092.1:0-6522 GCA_964015895.1 uncultured Candidatus Poseidoniales archaeon | reverse complement strand
CTAATTTTGCCCGGAAAACACGTTCAGCCTTAGGGTCGGCGGTAAATCTTCTAGCCAGGTTTTCGCCAGCAATGAGTAAATCAGCAATAGACTGGGCGTTCCAATGTTTTGAAAATAGCGTTTCATTATCGCCAAAAACATTCGACATCCGTTTCCATAGTCGTTCCCCTTCGCTTAATTGCGGGCCCTTGTTACGACCACTATGACGATTATGTTGTTTGGCCATAGCATTCTCACAATCCACTTTCTCTTAGAGCCTCAAGCGCCTTAGTTTGCTCTTTAGATAGCTTTTCGTTGTCACTCAACACAAATTCAAGATCTAAATCTCCGCCACCAAGTCCGGCTTTACTCATTCTTCGACGGTCGCCAACCTGAGTATTTGGCGGAACTTTCAGTAACCCTTCTTTGCCCGATGGCAAAGTTAACTTGACTTTCCCGCCAAGTGCAAGAGTGCTGTAAGGCGTTTTAACTTCTTGAACCAGTACGTCACCATCCCAGAAGCGGCCTTCACCAGCATCAATTCGTACCGTCAATATGACATCGCCAGAATCTCCTTGTGGGTGATCATTACCTTGGCCTTTCATACGTTTGATGGTGCCATGAGTTACTCCAGCCTTCAACTGTGTTTGCAATGTGACAGACTTCGCTTCCATTGTACCTGCAGGGTTAGGCTTTAGGCGCTTGAAGGTGAATGAGAAGGTTCCTCCATCAGCGGCTTCTTTGGTAGTGATGTCAATACTAACATTGATGTCGCGACCCTTTGGGCGTTGGGATTGTTGTGGTTGTCGTCCTCGACCTTGCGAGCCAAACGGACTGCCTCCCATGCCTGAGAACTGTCCGCCTCGACGAGAGCCGCCGCCAAACATTTGGCCCAACATGTCTTCAAAACCCGCACCACCCATGCCGCCTTGGCCACCGCCAAACATGTTGGCCATCTGCTGTTGCTGGTCATATTCTCGACGCCCTTGGGCAGTGCCAATCTTGTCATAGGCGGCTTGAACTTGTTTGAATTTAGCTTCCGCACTAGCATTGTCTGGATTTCTGTCGGGGTGAAATTGTCGAGCCTTCTTGCGAAACGCACGTTTGATTTCAGCATCAGCAGCATTCTTGCTAACGCCAAGCACTCGGTATGGGTCCGGCTCCGCCATAATACCGGCTACAGGGGCCCTTCCTCATCAATTCTTGCAGAACTTTACTTGCCAGTTTTGGTTGGTTTTACGAAAGTGATTACAGCCGACGCGGTTATATTTGAAGCGCAGTTGGGGTGACAAGTCAGAGGTTGTACCATGCCTGTCGAAACAGAAAAAAAGCGTTCCTTCGAGGACAAAGTTCAGGACCGTCAAGATTGGATAGAATCCCAATTTAGACGAATTTCACGTGGCTCATGGGCTCGTATTATCCGAATGGCTAGGAAGCCTTCGCCGCAAGAATTCAAGCAAACTAGCATAGTTTGTGGAATTGGCTTATTTGTTCTAGGCGCAATTGGGTTTGGATTATTGGTACTAATGGACAATTTCTTCCCTTGGTTAATCCATGACGTAATTGGAATTGGTAACTGAAATTAAGGAGTGATTTAGATGACTGAAGCATTTGTCGCCTTTGTGCGTTTTGAAGAAAAATTATTATTGATGCGAAGAAACAAGTCTGATGGAGATTTTCCTGCTCTTTGGGACGGAGTTTGGGGTATTGCAGATACTCAAGAAGAAGTTCTTGCAAGAGTTGCTGAAGCAACAAGTATTCCAGTAGAGAACCTCCATTATCAAAGTACTGGACCAGAGCGTGGTATCGATATGGGAAGGTCACTAGTTGATGTAATGCCGATTCTAGTTATTGCATCTACCGACGAAGTAACACCAACAGGTCGTTACGCCGAGCACGAATGGATTGACCCTGGTAAATTGCAAGAATACAATTGTATATTCTCCAACATTGACATGGAAAACGCTCATTCTTTGTTTAGAGAAATGTACGGCTCAGTCGGCTCTTTCTTGTACATCGTCAAGACAGCAATTGGTTCTGAACAAAGGGTCGCTGATGAAATGCATGCAAGACTGCACGGCAGTGGTTCATTGACTGCTTTACAAGGCGATGTTATGTCAATTCTACACCCAACGGGAATGCGTGGCTACGTATTTGTCGAATCAAGTGCAATCTATCACGTTGAGAAGTTGATTGGCCGCTCTGGTGGTCGTGACCCAACCTCTCGTCGAGGAATTAACCAAACTCCACTAAAGAATGCTAAGACAGTCTTGCCGGGAGAAGCACCACTAGCTGATATTCTTCCATACCTAGAACCAAAGGCAGTTACTTCAGGAATCGAAGTTGGTTGTATTGTTGAGATTATCACTGGTGCATTCAAGGGCGAGAAGGCTCGTATCTTGAGCGTCGCAGAATCAAAGGAAGAAGTTAGTATGGAATTGTATGACCAACCAATTCCGATGACTGTTAACATGCGTGGAGATCACGTTAGGGTTATCGAGAGAGTCGAATAACGCTCTTTACCTATCAAAACCTACTCTGATGAGAGTAGGGTATGCAAACATTATATGCATAATACATAGAAGTCGTGGTATGGAGATAAAAGAAATCCTAACGCCGAAGAATATGCTTATTGCCCTAGGAACCATAGTGATAGCAATGTCACTATGGGGAATGACTCATGGAGATGAGTGGGCAGAATTTGGTTGGGGCGAAGATAATGTTCTTGCTCACGATGAGGCATATGAAGAAATGTGGGCATTGCACTTAATGCCGCTTGGAGTAATGGCAATTGTTACAGCATTGGTTGTTACTGGAAAGGAGCTAGCCAAGGTTGCTATGTTTGCTCCTTTGGTTTTGGTAAATCTGCTAGGTGGAATGCTATATTTAACCAATGACAATGGTTACGGAGGCACTCCTACCGGAGTATCAGCAGCACTAGCAGGCCTTATGATGCTTGGAACAGTGCTTACTTGTGTATCGGGATTCATGCACAAAGACGGAGAAAGTGAAGCGACCCCGACCGAGGAGAGTGCTTGAAATGGATCAATTAAAGAAAATTTGTAATGTTAAAGTTTGGCTTATATTGATTGCAGTGATTCACACAGTAGTTGGTGTACTTGCCCAAACAGACTTCTCAGTTGATGCTGAAGCAGAAATGGCCGGAGTATTTCTGGTAATCTCGACCTATCTATTCTACGCAGCATTCTTCACCACAGGTGAGGCGCAAGCAAGACTTGCAGCGGTACTAGCCGGCCCTGTCTGGGTATGGTTCATGATTTGCGCATTGTTTGAACTAGAAAGCGGCACTGGCTTTGTCTGGGAGTTAGGTCCTGAATTATTACCGCCGTTGGTTTTCTGGGGTATGACCGCACTTAGCGGATTGTTACACGGCAATTTCCAAAATTTGATGTCTAGCCAAGAAGCGTAATATTCGATTTGAATTATCAGTAGTTAGATTTTGGTCTAACGGATTCGACGCGGCGCGATTATATAGGGGAGTTTAGTCGGCAAGATGCCCACGTATGTGAGCATGGAGTTGAAATAATGCCGAAACCTTGGACATCGCATCTAATTAGAGATGCTCTTGGTGTTAAGAAGTGTAACGGTAGTATGGAAGCTGCGACCGAAGACCTACCTTTGGAAAAGGCAATAGAAGTTGCCAAGAAGAAGCACGGCGAAGGTCATCTGACCGGTGCGGACTTGAAAGCACAAACACGCGAAGTTATTGGAACATGTGTGTCGATGCGTGTCAAGATCGACGGTCATTGGGCAAATGAGGCGCTTGCCATAATCAGTAAAGGAGATTGGGACGAGCGCTTTAATTGAACAAATCACGGACCGCGGAAGAGGATAAAACCTCGTAGACCGCAGGGGTGAGGTAATATGGAAGAAAAAATAACTCAGGCAATAAAAGACGCACTTGAAAATGCGCCAGAGAGAAAATTCGTTGAATCAGTCGATATAACATTCACTATCAAGGATGTCGACCTAAAAAACCCTAACAACCGTATCAAGGAAGAAATTAGGCTTCCTTCAGGTCGCGGAAAGGAATTAAAAATCGCAATGTTCGCTGCAGGAGAAGCAGCAACCAAGGCTAAAGATGCAGGAATTCACGTATTTACTCCTCAAGAAATAGAAGAATTTGGTGGCCAAAAGGGTAAGGCCAAGAAAATGGCCAACTCATTCGACTTCTTCCTTTCAGAGGTCCCGCACATGGGGCTTATTGGACGATACCTCGGTGTAGTCCTAGGTCCAAGAGGCAAGATGCCAAGACCGGTTCCACCAACTTTAGACCCGTCGGTTATCGCAGCAGGTTTGAAATCTACAGTGGTGGTTAAGTCTGGTGACAGAATGACGTTCCATGCGGCAATTGGTACTGCTAAGCAAAGTCAAGAAGAATTGGCTGCTAATGCTATGGAAATTTACAACCGTGTAATCTCTAAACTAGAACGTGGTGTTGGTAATATCCGCTCACTTTTCATCAAGACCTCTATGGGTCCAGCTCAAAGAATTGAGGTGATTAATTGATTCCAAAAGTAATGCCATGGAAGAAAGACACGGTCAAGGACCTTGTTGACTTACTAAAAAGCGGTGACACTTTAGCGGTTATTGACATTCACGGTGTTCCAGCCGGCGCAATGATTGGCATGAGGAAAGATTTGCGTGGTTCAATGAAGATACAAGTTGCCAAAAAGCAACTGATGAAGATTGCTTGGGATCAATGTGGTTTCAAGGCCGAACAACTAGAAAAACTGTTTGAGGCGGCAGTACAACCTGCTCTAGTATCATCTAGTTCATTGAACTCGTTTAATTTGTTTACTGAATTAAAGAAGACTGAAGCAGGTAGAGCAGCAAAACCTGGCGACATTGCGCCATATCAAATCGTAGTTGAAAAGATGGATACTGGTATGCCCCCTGGGCCAATAGTTGGTGACTTGAACTCTGTTGGAATTCCGGCTAAGATTATGGGCGGCTCAGTACAAATTCAAAAGCGCACTGTAGTCCTTGAAGAAGGCGAAGTATTCGAAGGTGAAATGGGTATGATGTTGTCAAAGATCGGCATCAATCCAATTGTTACTGGGTTGAAACTTTGCGGTACTATGGAAGATGGCACAATGTTTGAGCCAGCTACCCTAGACATCGACTATGACCAATTCAATTCCGACCTGATTAGTTATGCAGCAGGAGCATTCAATCTTGCTTGCAACATAACATGGTTTACTAGTCAAACCATGCCTACTCTGGTCGCTAAAGCCAGCGGTGAAGCACTCGCCGTGGCTGTCGAAGCAGCAGTGGTCAATGATACCACTGCTCCACACATAATCGGTAGAGCAAACCGTGCTGCCTTAGGCATCGCTGGTTCACTATCTGCTGACGCACTCGATGACGAACTAGCAGCAATGCTAGGAGCGGCTGCAAGCGCAGCTGCTGCAGCACCTGCTGCAGTCGAGGACGCTTCTGAGGCGCCAACCGAAGCCGCAGAAGAAGAGGAAGAGGAAGAGGAAGCCGGATTTGGCGGACTTGGAGATCTATTTGGTTGAATATGAGGTGAAAAATATGGAATATGTATACGCTGCTATGTTACTGCACGCTGCTGAAAAAGACATTGATGAGAAAGCTGTTGGCGCCGTTTTGAAGGCTGCTGGCGTAAAGGCTGACGACGCTAGAGTGAAAGCACTTGTTGCCTCACTTGCTGGTGTTGACATCGCTGAAGCTATGACCCAAGCTGTTGCCGCACCTGCTGCCGCTGCTCCTGCAGCTGGCGGTGCCGCACCTGCTGCCGCTGAAGAAGCCCCTGCCGAAGAGGAAGAGGAAGAAGACGACAGCGCTGGCTTTGAAGGTCTAGGCTCGCTTTTCGGTTGAGCAAGACGGATAAGAATCCGATTTACGTTTGCCAAAGAAGGCGACAGCATATCGACACGGTTCATCGGTCACTCACGGAAAGCCTCGTCCAACGTCAGGCCGCTAATTGAGCTGTGCAAAAACAACGCTAGTTTGTTATCTTAGTAGTCAAAGCGTTGTCAAAGGAAGGCAACATCATGGTTCGAAAAGTTACTACTGATTTAGAGGTCAGTGTTTCGCCAGTACAATGTGTCAAGGCATTTCGCAAACTTGTTGAACAAGCAGGTTGGGAAATAGAACGGCATGAAGGTGCCAGATTGGTAGATCGATTTGCGATAATTATTCCAATGGCGCAAACCACTCGAACAATTGGAATCAAGATATTAGACGGCCCTCTACGAGGCCTTGAACTTGCTTGTTGGTCAGAGACTAGAGGTTCTCATGGGGCAATTAACATCGCATCATTTCTCTTACCTGGAGGTCCAAAGTTACCCATTACAAAATCATTGATTGATAATTGGGTTGCCGGCTTGCCTAGGTGCCCGTGGCGCTGGACTTTTGGCGAACGTTCAAAAATAGGCTTCTTACTCCCAGTTTGGCGAAAAGCCAGAACAAAATTTGCTAAATTAGGCTTTGTTACTAGCAAAAAAGGCCTGTCTCTTATACACATCTCCGAGCCCACGAGACCGCTGATAATCT
>CAXHFO010000091.1:0-6585 GCA_964015895.1 uncultured Candidatus Poseidoniales archaeon | reverse complement strand
AACCTTCGTCGGCAGCGTCAGATGTGTATAAGAGACAGGAATTGAGCCTGCATCCAGAAAAGCATCATTGGTTATTTTCCCACTATATCTTAGTGATTCCAATCTCTTGTTGATAAATTCTGCTTCCAATTTCAATCTTGGTCCATCGATATATGAAAGGGCCATTAGTTGGTCAACGCAGGTTCGCATAGTTTCCAATTTACTAAGATAGATTATCATAATTGCGTTAAGTCTTCTGAGATAACTCCACTAAAACTCCGCCAGTCGATTTTGGATGTACAAAGGCAATTAAGCAATTTTTGGAACCTATTCTTGGCACTTTATCGATCATTGTAATGCCAGATTTTTCTAAATGTTCAATCATAGAATGTAGGTCGTCAACTTGAAAGCATATTTGTTGAATACCAATACCTCTCTTTTCAATGAACTTACCAATTGGTGTATCTTCTGCTGTAGGATATAGCAACTCAATCATCGCTGGCTTTTGTTGCCCTTCAGATGAAATTGGTATGAATCTAGTAATAACTCCTTGATCTTGTACATGTTCATCTTCTAATTCTGGTATCATCCCTAGTAATTTCCAAAAATGTTGACCTTCATCCAGGTCATTTACCGCTATGCCAATATGATCTAATCTAATTTTAACCATACAATCACCTAAAATCCACTAGGAGCCATCCAAGTTCCAAACTCATCTTTCATAGCATTCATTATCTCGCCTAATGTGCAGTTATTTCTAACAGCATCAATTATTATTGGAAATAAATTATTACCATCAACTGCAGCAGATTTGATTTCACTAAGTGATGTGAGTACTTTTTCTTGGTCACGATTAGTTCTCCATTCAGCCAATTTTGCGGTTTGAATTTCTTCCAAATTGCCTGCAAGATTCATCGCAGAGATAGGTGGCTCATTATCCATTTTAGCATAATTCACACCGACTATCTTTCGCTTACCAGATTCGACATCTTGTAAGTGTGAATATGCTGAATTGTGAATTTGCCTTTGTTGCCAACCATCCTTGATTGCAGACATAGCCCCGCCTTTTCCATCAATTTGCTTTATCAAATCCATTGCTGAGTGATATATTTTATCGGTCAATTCCTCAACATAATATGACCCACCAAGCGGGTCGACTACATCTGCAGCGCCGCTTTCTTCAGCAATTATTTGTTGTGTCCTCAATGCAATGGTGGCGCTTTCTTCTGTTGGCAGACCAATTGCTTCATCATATGAATTAGTGTGAAGGCTTTGAGTGCCTCCGCATACGGCGGCTAATGCTTGGATAGTGACACGCGATATATTGTTTAGTGGCTGTTGTGCAGTTAAACTAACGCCAGCAACTTGGGTATGGAATCTAAGCATTTTCGATTTAGGGTTACTTGGTGAATATCTTGCTTCTACTAAATTATGCCATAATCTCCTAGCAGCTCTAAATTTTGCTGCTTCTTCGAAGAAGTCATTATGACAATTAAAGAAGAACGACAATCTAGGTCCAAAATCATCAATATTGAGACCCTGCTTCAAAGCATAATCAATGTAATCTAATGCGCTAGCTAATGTGAATGCCACTTCTTGAACAGCGGTGCACCCTGCTTCCCTTATGTGATAACCAGAGATGGAAATTGTGTTCCAAAGTGGCACTTCTTTAGCACAATATGAGAATATATCAGTAATTAATCTCATACTTTCATCAGGAGGGAATACATATGTTCCTCTCGCCATATATTCCTTAAGAATGTCATTTTGTATTGTTCCTCTGACTTGATTAGAATGTACACCCTGTTCTTCTGCTACTATGATATACATTGCTAGCAGAATTATTGCTGGAGCGTTTATTGTCATAGAGGTACTGACCTTATCTAAGGGAATGCCATAAAATAATTCTCTCATGTCATCTAATGTTGAGATTGAAACACCTACCTTGCCAACTTCACCCAATGATAATTCATCATCTGCATCGAGCCCTAACTGCGTAGGTAGGTCAAATGCTACCGACAATCCTTTTTGTCCCCTGCTAAGTAACAACTTAAATCGTTCATTGGTTTCTTTGGCACTGGAAAATCCAGCATATTGACGCATTGTCCAAAGTCTAGATCGATACATCGAATCATGGATACCCCGCGTATAAGGTGCCTGGCCTGCGGATTCTGCTGTATCGGGACCGGTTTTTGGAGGGATGTCCAAGCCGGAAAGGGTTTTCCAGTGGTCTTTCCTATGGCCTGCCATGTTTTATCCATATAATGGAGATACATCAACACTACTGTAATTAGCAGCAACCATCACCGTTACATCCACCTGATTTAGTTTCATTATTTGCTTGTTCAGATGGGTGGATGTGACCATGTGCTGCCTCATCTTCAGAAGCCTTCCTAATGTTGATCACTTCTACAGAAAAAGTTAATTCTTTCCCTGCTAATGCATGATTGAAATCTGCAGTAACCATTTCTTCTGACAGTTCTGTAACTGTAAAAGGAGCAGGCCCATGAGGCATTTGAGCCACTAACTGAAACCCAATCTCAAGTTTAGTTTGGTCTTCTAATTGTGCGAATTGAGCTCGTGGAATTTGTAATATTGCAGCATCGTCTCTTGGTCCATAAGCTTTGTCCGATGAAAGTGTAAACGTCTTTTTATCACCAACTTTAGCACCCATCAATTCTGCTTCAAATCCTGGAATCATTTGACCATGACCAACAAGGAACGTTAGAGGTTCACGCCCCTCACTTGAATCAAAAGTTTCTCCTGATTCTGGTAACGTCCCCGTATAATGGACGCTAGCTATGGTATTTTTTTCTATTTTCATATCTTTCATCTCCTTGTTGTTATACTTTTTATTTCACTTTTTAATTTATCAGATATTTCATCGGTTAAGATAAGTTCAAGATTTTTTTGGTCAATAAATTCAAGAGCGGCCTCGATGCTTATCCTTTCACCCTTGGCGATAATTTGCCCAAGAACATTAGATCTATGTTCTTCTGGCACATCAGGGTTGTTTAGAATATCTTTAGCAGCGTATTTGAATTCAAGAATCTTTTCTTTCTTGATTTTCTTTTCCATTCGTTGTCTTCCGCCACCCTTTTTGTCCATACGCCTAGATTTGCGCTTTTTCTTGGATATTCCTGCAGACTTTTTATCAACAGATTGGATAGTTTTGAAAACGTTATTATTTTTTTCATCACTGACTGTTAAATTAGCTTTGTCAATATTGATCTCACCAATTGCCTCAGTCAACTTTGACTCATTAGGTGAGACTAGTTCGACTTGAGAATTACTAATTTCTGAGCTGATCTTAGATTTTCTAGCCTTGGCGTTATCTTTTGATTGTTGTGATTTCCTTTTTAGTTCAGCCAGGCGTTGTTCACGAGACGGTCTTTGAGTCTTTGGAAGTAAATCTTCTTCAGAGTTTTGAGTTATGGTTGGTGTTGTTTCATCCTCAATTTGCTCACTAGGTTCAGGCAATTCAACAAGTTTAGGTTGTGATATTACTTGTGCCTTTACAGATTCTTTCTTTACTTGTTGAGGTGATACTGATTCAATTTTAGACTCAACTACTGTTTTTGTTTCTTCTACACCTAACTTTTGTTGAGCTTTTTTCCTTAGTTCCTCAAGGGATTTGTTGGCAGTTTTTTCATCACCTGTAATACTTGTTGAGCTAGGTACATTTTGAGCATCTTGCATCCTTTTCTCTTTTGCTCGCTCTGCCTGGCGTCGATTCCTCTCGGCAACTGCATTTGGAGCAAATGGGTTAAACGGGACATCCTTTCTACGTCTGTTACGACCATTCATTGAATTTCCCTCATTATGGCCTCGCAATAAGCCTCTTAAAACCATTGGCTACGACTATGCCCAAATAATTGGCGTCTGGTCAGTTCGTAGATATTGATCAATGGCACTTGATGTGAATTCTGTAATTCTTCCTGACCCAAGTTCGAGCCAACCAAGCATAGCAATCATAGTGCCATTATCGATACAATACATTCTTGGAGGAGCGTAGGAAAAAGAATCTCTCTCAGTGCACATTAAATCACACATTTTGCGCAATCTATTATTGCATGCAACACCGCCTCCAAGTAACAATTCTGATTTTCCTGTGTGCGCAAGTGCTCTTTCAGCCACTTCAACACATGCTGAAAAGACATGCTCCTGCAGGCTCCAACAAACTGCACCCAATGGTTTGCCATTTTCTACTAGCCGTAATGCGGCTGTGAGGACACCTGAGAATGCTAAATCCATGCCTCTAACCGCGTAAGGTAATTCTAAACCTTCCATATCACAATTTGGATTTTCTTCAAGCCAAGTTGCCGCTAATTTTTCTATAACTGGCCCGCCAGGAAACGGTATTCCTTGAGCTCTAGCGAATTTGTCTAGCATATTGCCAATGCCAATATCTAATGTTTCACCTAAAACTCTGTATTTTCCTTCTAGCCGAGCAATAACTTGAGTATTACCCCCTGAAACATACAGCAAAACTGGGTCATCACAGCCACATTGCTGGCGACCAATTTCAATATGAGCAACACAATGATTTACACCAATCAAAGGAGCATCAAGTTTGGCAGATAGTCCTCTTGCAATGGCAGCACCTATACGAAGACATGGTCCCAAACCAGGTCCTTGAGAATAGGCAACAGCAGAAATATCACTTGCGGATAGCGAGTTATTATCTAGAAGATTTGAGAGTAGTTCTCCAGCACAATCTTTGTGATGATCTGCTGCCTCTCTTGGATGAATACCGCCTTTTTCTGGCCTAATTGTTGCTGAGGATGATGGGAATGGGATACCTTCCTTATCAACTAAACCAAACGAAAGTGTGTGTGCTGTTGACTCTATTCCAAGTGTCCACATATAATCTCGCCATTCCACCCTATCAAGCCATTATTCTTGAACCCTCACCTACTGGGGTGGTATATGAGGACCGTTCTAATCAACTGTGGACCTATCGTTCATGTTGATTCTAACGAACCTGTTATAGGGCATGAAATGCTCGATGATAAATGGATACTTCCTAAAGGAAAAGCAATTGTTACAAATGGTATGCAAATAGAATCTATTGAAGATTCACAAGCGGTGCAAGATGATTATCAATCTCATAGTTCAAATGAAGTAACTATCATAGATGTAAGTGGTAGTGCGATAATCCCCGGATTAATTGACTCGCACACACACATGGTTTGGGGAGGAGATCGGTCACGTGAAGTAAGGTGGAAGCAACAAGGCAATACATATTCAGACATTGCGAATATGGGTGGCGGGATAGTATCTACTGTTAACTCTACTAAATCGTTGAGTGAGAGAGATTTATTTATTATTGCCAAAAAACGATTAATGGAATCATTGAGAAATGGTACAACTCATATTGAAACAAAGTCTGGTTATGGATTAGATACTACTACCGAAATAAAACTACTAAAGGTTGCGAAGCAACTGAGTGAAGATAATGATACTCCCTCTGTTGATTCTACTTGGCTTGGTGCTCATGCAATACCAAGTAAGCACACGTTAGAAAGTTACACTGAGGAAATTATTTCCGAACAATTGCCATTAGTGGCAGAAACTCAACTGGCTCGGTCTGCAGATGTATTTTGTGAACCTGGTTGGTTTGGGATTGATGAATCTGAGCAAATACTTGAAGCTGCTAAATCATATGGAATGAATCTAAGAATTCATATCGATGAGTTTTCTGACGGGAATGGTGGAGAACTCGCGGCCAAACTGAAAGTAGATACCGCAGATCATTCACATTATACTAGTGAAGATAACCGTATTAAAATGACAAAATCCGGAGTTAGTACTGGATTCTTACCTGGGACACCATATTCAATGGGTTCTGATTGGCCAGACTTTAATTCTATGATTAATAATGAGCACTTATGGACAATAGCCACAGACTTTAACCCAAATAATCAAGTTCTTAGCATGCCATTTGTAGCCTCTTGCGTTGTACAAAGATGTGCGGTTGACCCATTAGCAGCCTTAGTTGCTTCAACCATCAATCCTTCATTCACCACGCCCCATCAAACAGGTATGCGCCATGGAGTAATTTCTCCTGGAGCAGTTGCTAACTTGAATATACTAAATTCAAAACATTGGGAATCTTGGTGCCTAACCCCTGGGCATTCACCTATTTCCGCCAATGTGTTAAATGGCAAGTATAATAATTATGAAAATTAAATATACCCTTTCTAGAAAATAAAAAATATAACTTCTATAACAAAAATTAATAGGTGTAAATCATGCCATATCTCGAAACAATTGTTTGTCAGGCTAAAGAAGGTAAGGAAGCTAGATTTGAACGGATGGTGAAATCTAGAATAGAATTATCTAAGCGACAAGAAGGATGTACTAATTCTTGGTACGGTATATCAAACAGTGACAAATTCTTATTCCTCATACAAACGGTTTATCGCGATATGGATGCATTCCACACTGTAAAAAAAATAGTTGATGGAACTCTAGATCCTAAAGATGGAGGATTAGAATCATGTTTATCTGGCCCACCTTTACTTGGTTTGTTCGAAATAACTCAAGATGCTCTTAATATGGCAAAATAACCATAGCAGTAACGTCGCATAATCAATGTTATAC
>CAXHFO010000090.1:0-6614 GCA_964015895.1 uncultured Candidatus Poseidoniales archaeon | reverse complement strand
ATAATACCGATGACAATTCCAACAACTCTGGTAACAATAATGGAGATGGTAATGCAAATAATTCTTCACCAAATAACAACACTACTGGAACTCCTGTTGATGACTGTGCAGACATCCAATGCGATGCCTGCCCACTAGGCATGGTTAGTGACCCTGACGGAGGCTGCTGCGCATGCATGGATGCGCCTATAACCAATGTTGATCCTGATGATCAAAATGACGGCCAAAGCGAGGAGCAAAATGGAGACTCAACAAAAACTGCCACAAAAGAAAGCAATATGCCAACTTACCTCATCATTGGATTAATCATTGCTGCCTTGGTTGCTGTAGTAGTGATCCTCAGAGCAAGAAAGTCCTCTACTACACAACAGACTGTGAGTAACAAGACCACTGCAGAGTTACCAATGCCTGCACTGCCATTACCAGGATTACCAATGCCAAGTGCACCTGTAGTTATCCAGCAATGGACTGATGATAATGGATATTCATGGCGCCAGATGTCCGACCGCACAATAATGTGGTGGAATGGGTCTGACTGGATTCCTTATGGCAAGAACTGAAGCCATGAATGAGGCTAAAAACCCGGTGGTTTGATATCTTAGACCTCTATCCCACATATGCCCTCAGGGGCAAGGGATGCACGCTCGTTTCGGCGAGAGGCGGTGACGCCAATGGAAAGACACAGAGGAGACTTTAGACAGCGTAAGGCGCTTAGGCCTAGCCAATTGCGTCTGACTGATGAAGACCTATCTCTGCCAGCAAGACTGTATCATTTGCGGGATTTACCATGGCTAAATTGTTACAAAAACCAACTCAAATCTGAGAATAAATCAGCAAATACTCAGAAATCATATGTTTCAGGCTTACGAGCCTATATCGAAACCATATTACCTGGGGAAGATGTATTATCAGAAGCAGAATATGAATCGATGTCGATACACGAATTAGCTCAAAGAATGGACCCTTTCAACGGACGTATTGACTTATGGACACATAGTTTAGCGGATCTTCGACCAACTACCTACAATGCAAGGCTAGCAGCAGCAAGACATCTACTGAAATGGTTAGGACACAGATGGCCTGAACACCTAACTAGAGCGCGCACAGGTAAGCGCTTGCCAAGAACTCTAACCAAACGAGAATTGACCATGGTACTTGATGCTGCTAAAACCAGTGAAGACCCAGTCGCCTCAGTTGTAGTTACTCTAATGCTAGATACCGGGCTTAGAGTTAGCGAAGTTTGCAACTTAAACTACGGTGACATCGATATTGAAGATAAATCAGCCAAAGTTATTGGTGGTAAAGGCGATAAAGACCGATTAGTATTATTCACCAAGCGTTCTCTAGACCGCATTAATGCTTGGCTACCAGTTAGAAGTTCAAGAATAAAATTTGAAGACAGCCCACTACTACTAAATTCAGCAGGTAGAAGATTACAACCAAGAGGGATTCAAAGATTGATGGACAACTTAGCTATTGAAGCTGGATTACCCAAAGGAAAACTCACACCTCACGTACTTAGGCACAACTTTGCTACCGGTTTACTGGAAAGAGGGGCAGATTTAGTATCAATTCAAAAATTACTTGGCCACAGCAGTATTGCTACAACCAGAGTCTATCTTGAAATCTCTGATCAAACCTTACGAGAGGTGTACAATCGTGCTCAGTCGATGAGGCATAATATAATTGAAACAGAAGTTCAAAGCGAGGCACTGGTGGAAAATACGCCTTATACCAGTGTTGCCGGAATAGAAGATTTCTAGTTTGATTTGGTCTTACGCTTGGAAATCTTCTCTGGGCCCATCCATCCTTTGTGTGGCTTCACTACTTGCCCTCTATGCCCTTCTATCGGGCAGTATTTTCCTGAACGACACCTTGAACAATTTTCCTTAGGCGGAAACTCGACAGTCTTTCGTAACCGTCCGTACTTCCGTCTTGGCATGTGAATGAATCAGCAAGAAGGTCTTTGAACAATTCGCGGGATTACTTCTTAGCTTTCTTAAACCAGGCCATCTTTGAGATTGGCGTAGATTTTGATGGCCCAATTCTGCCGCCTTTGGTTGCCACATCTTTGTTAGTTCTCTCAGCCTTAGGTTTACTAGCCAAATCTTTGGCTTTTGTTGCCGCTTTCGCAGCTACTGATTTTGCTTTACCAGCCGCTGCCTTTGCTTTAGCAGGTGCTTTTTTCGCGGCTGATTTTGCTTTAGTGGCGGCTTTTTTAGTCGCATTGGAGGCTTGATCTACCTTCTTAGCAGCAGCAGCAATTTTCTTGGCCAAGGCGGCTTGAATCCCTGCTTTGACTAATTTTGCCGTGCCTGCGGCAGCCACCTTGGAAATTGTATCTAACTTAGCATCAACCAATTTCTTGGCAGATGCTGCCCCTACTCCTGGAAGCGAGGTCAAATTATTGGCTTTCGTATTTTTCTTGCTGGAACCCATGGTTTCACCGAACTGTCCACAGCAGAACTAACTAATGAATTATTGCTATCAGCACTTTTTCCCGCTTAATTCATTGCTAGATAGATGCAGCGCCCTACATGCGGCCCGCAAATACTGACGTTGTCCTGCTGTGCCAAGTCGCCAGTGCGAAGGCAGAACACTGTGTTGAAACCGCAACTGGCTTACTACGCAGAGCAAATTTCCCGGGTGAAAGCCGAGTCGTTTACTTAGGCAATGTTGCGGGCAGGATAATTAGCGCGATGGAATCGCCAGAAACTCCAGAATTTATTGAAGCGCCTGGCTATAATGAACAAAAATGGCGCTTAAAAACCACCAGTGGGGCAATGAGTGTGACCATTAACTCTGAACCGTATTGGGGGTTTGGGCTATTTACTTCTGGATATCTGAATATGATAGAGATATCTGGCCCAATTAAGATCATTGCCAGATTAATTTTTGATCTAGATGCATCATTAGCAACCTCGCCATGGCGATTTAAACATACTCGAGCAGCAAACAAATATCTTGCTCGTAAGTATCCCGACACCTCAATTGAAGCAAATGAAAAAACTTGGCGATCACTAATTAATCAATGTAAAAATGACTCCGATGAAATGATTCACACCATGACCCAAGCGGTTGATAATATTGAGCAAAAAGTCAATGCGGTTAATGAAATTCAAGGTTGGTCAAAAGACAAGGCACTGGTTAATATTGCTGCTGCAAGGTATGATTTAGCCATCGCTAAAGAGGCTTTGTCAGACCGCAATATACCAAGTGTTGAGCGGGCGCTAGCGCGCATTGAGGCTGCATTAATCGAGGCAAATCCAGACCACGCAATGAATGAAGATGACGGAGAGTTTAACATCGATAAATCGCTTGAAAAAATTAGTTATGACGAAGATTTAGTGATTAAATCAGTAGATGATGAGTCAATTCCACTGATTGACCTAACGGAATCTGAATGATTTTTATGGTTAATAGTGGTAAAATAACACGCGTCGCGTTGATAAAGGGGTTACTTCTCGGATAGGTTGATTGAAATGGCTTCAAAGAAGAAATCCGACGGTAGTGGAATCCAACAAGCTGCTGGTCTTATTCGTTATTTCGACGAAGAATCTGAACACGCATGGAAGATTACTCCGCTCCAAGTATACGGTGCATGTATCTTTATTGGGGTCTTCTTTTACCTAGTAAATCAAGGCGTAGTTTCAGCAATTTGGAACCTGTTCTGAGGCCTAAATTGGTCTAATCATAACGATCTTATTTTCAATTGTCGCCATCTTCTGTGCTACTTGCATTGCTGTATCCATATCTAATGTCGCACCTATGGTCTTTTGGCCAGTCGAATCATGAACGATTAGGCGATGGGTTAGATTATTCAACACACCTTCTTCAATTCGCTCAAAGACCCAGTGCTCATCTTCAATTCGAATCATGGCAGGAACATCAACTAGTGGTCCCATTTCCCTACCGATATCTGTAGTTCTTGTTTTCAACCCTCTAAGATCTCTAATTGGATTCCAATTTCTAATCCTGGTCGGTGTTCGTGCTTTACGATTATTATTTACTCCGCCTCTAAATGCTCTAGTCATAAGGGTCCCATCCCTTGAAGTCTGTGACTTCGTTTCAAAGCAGTTCCCATCTATTAATAAGCAGCGCGATGATTTACCTTGAGATGTGGACGGTTTTGGTGGTAAAGGGTTAATTCGCTCTGCCAACATGTAGTTTCATCAAACCATAAGATGCGATGAGCATTACGGGGCCAAATAACAAAAAGTTACTAACTGGGTTTGCAGATAAAATCAACCCTGCTGAGAGAACCACTATCAAGCCAAACAACAGGATGCTTTGTGGCAGATTTGGCGATTTTACATCACGCTCGATGGTACTTGGTAAGATAATACTGCAGCAAGCCACTATCCACAGTGAGGGGATTAAGAAAATGGCCAACGGGTTGAAGATTAAAATTACTGCGGGAGCGAAAACTAGCATCATTCTAAGCCACCAATACTCAGGTCGAGCTGCTGCATCAAAGCCATACCGGGGCAGAATTTGCGTCATTGAGATTAGTATCATTACTGAGGCAGCCAGCCAGAATGCTTCGTGCAAATATCTGTTGCCTTCATCAAAAACCGTTGAAGTTCTCAGTAAAAGACTGGTGACCAAGATGATTAGCAATATCGCACAAATAGCCATTATGGCAAAGGAACGACTACGCCCATCGCCGACTTTTAACGCATCATCAAACTGTTGAGATGGGCCGCAGATAAATGTCAAAATCAGGCCTTGTGATAAAAATATCAATGCCATTTTGACTTTATCAAACTGGTTATCTATCACCCAATCGATAGTAAAATATTCACTTGAATAAAAGCCAAGCAACATTATCGCACAAACCACGTACATTTTCATTGAGGCCCTGAATTGCAACGTCTTAATTCCTGCATCATAGTAATGAAATGTCGAGATGGCGAATAACTCACCACTAAAGGCGATGATAAGAATGCTAATTATCACCATTAACAGGTTATAATCGCCAGCAGCTGACATAGTTGGCTCTAGTGGCAAACTATCAGTGGAATAATAATTTGCTTCTGGGAAAAATACCCAAAAGGACAACAATGCACAGGCTGCTACATAGATCATTACTCGGTTGCTAATCATCACTTTTAGTTCATTACTAGAGCCTTTGAGGCTTGGCAAATATCTTGTCAATAGTGAAAAACTCAACAAGAATAACAACGCTATTTCTCCAAGCCCGTCGCCAGTAAATAATAGTTGTAAATCGGCTAGTGAAGCCTCTGTTTGACCAAGACGCTTGGCGACTTCGGTTTCCGCCATATCTCTATTCATTATCGACCTTGCCCGGTAAATTACTAGGTAGAGTGTCATAATTATTGGCAGTGCTCGGTAAATTATTTTCCCGTTTCGTGCCCCTTTGGGTGATAATCTGTTACAATACTGGTCGACTTTATTGGGTATTAGCCAGAGTACTAAACTGAAGATTAGCACTGGGAAAAACAGTGGTAATGAATCTCCCAGCATGACAGTTCTAGCAATATCTACCCCTTGAGGGTGGCGGAATCAAGATAGACATGATGCTTGAGCCCTATACATGGCCTATCAGCGCTGGACGCAGGAGGAACTGAGAGAAATCTCAGAGAATTCACTGCTGTCCAAGATGGTTGAAAGTCTAGGCATTGATGTTGATGACTGGCTTGATTTTGCCGTTGATACTCTACCTGAAACCCTCAGATTAACTGGAGGTCGTAGCGACGTTGAATGGACTAAGGACGAGCTACGGAAAATGGGTGGCGTGCCAATCTCTTGGATGCCTAAGGAAAGTGCTTGGCAAATGCCGTTTGCTAGAGGTAAAGCCCCAGAAGGTTATGCTAAGCGAATGATGTCGATACTACACGACTCTGGTAGGATAACTCGGCAAGAGGCTGCTAGTATGCTACCGGTTGAATTACTGGGAATAACCGATGAAACTGTGGTATTAGACATGTGTGCAGCACCTGGTTCAAAGACGACGCAGGTGGCCGAAAAACTCGCTCCTAATGGAATTGTAATCGCTAACGAACCGGTTGCTTCAAGAGTCAATATGTTGATTTCTAATCGTGCTAGATTGGCCCTACCAAATGTGTTGATCAATCAACAGGATGGTCGACACATAGGCAGAATCCCGCCACCTGGCTATGATGCAATTCTTGCTGATGTGCCGTGTTCTGGTTCTGCAACTACCAGAAAAAATGTTCAAGTTTGGCAAAAATGGCGACCACTAGATGGCCGAAGTTTGTTCAAATTACAACTGACAATTGCCCAACGTGGTGCTAGAGGATTACGACCAGGCGGCAAAATGATTTACTCGACCTGTAGTATTGACCCGATTGAAAATGAGGCTGTTATCGCGGAATTACTGCGTACCTGTCCGTGGATGGAATTAATGCCAATCGATTCAGGCATCCTGCCTGGACTGGTCATGCACCAAGGATTAGCCGCTTGGGATATACTTGATGATGAGTGCCAAAAAGTGGTTATTACTGAGGAATTACCTCGACTTGCTGGACTTAACAAAGCCCAGGTTTGTCCAGGTACTAGAGCTGGCATTGACGAAGACTGTGATGCGGAAAGTGAACTGGCAATTGCTGAGCAATTGAGACTTACCAGGC
>CAXHFO010000089.1:0-6707 GCA_964015895.1 uncultured Candidatus Poseidoniales archaeon | reverse complement strand
TCGTGGGCTCGGAGATGTGTATAAGAGACAGTCCTCATCCAATCTGTAAAACCTGCATCTGATATTCTCATATTAGAGAATTTATGCTTTACATCAACTTTCATACTTATTCCAACAATATTTGGGACATTTGACAAAACCGCATAAGCACCAGCAGCTTTGGTATGTATATGGGCCAAGATATTGTCTACTGCAACTCTTTTTCTATCAACTGCAAAGGTAATTCCCATCCTCTGAGTCACCTTGACCAAATCTGCATCATAAAGTAATAATCCAGTTCTATTAACGCCCATGTCACTAGCTAGCAAAGCCGCTGCAATGCTGTCATGGTCAGACTCCAATGCCGCAATCGCGATATGATGTTCAGGAATTCCGACCTCAGTTAGAATATCTCGGTCCAAATGATCACCATGAATCACTTCCAAGTTAGGATGGGATCCAATATCAGTGGCTGACAACTCGTTTGCAGTTTGCAAGTCTCTTTCAATAACAGTGACCTTGGCATCATTCAGCAACCAATTTTCAGCAATCATTTGACCAATTCGATTAGCACCAATAATTGCTACTTTTGGAGCAATAGGGAAATCTGTTGCTTCATGGCCAAATATGTTTAGTATTCTATTGAAACTTGACAGACCATTGGTTGCTACAGCAATTTTATCATTTGGCATCAATATAAAGTCACCATCAGGAACCACACTCTTCTCTCCACTTCGCTTAACTCCCACAATTAACGGCAATTCTCCGTCGATACTAGAATTGGCTTCTTTAAGAGTTTTGAAAACGATGTTATCAGCATTTTTGGTGACATCAAACTCAATGATGTATGAATCGTGCCCAAAAGGAATTACTTCTTCGATTGATGAAGATCTCAACCCAGTATGCAATCGCTTAATTGCACTATCGAGTGGATTAACAACATGATTTACTTTAGCCCATCCGGTTAGGTGCCCTTGTTTTTGTTCTTGCATGAAATTCATACTTCTTACTCTTGATATCGACATTAATGGCTTAGCTTTTGCTCCGCCATATTGGTAATGTGCATGCTCAGCAAGCGCGCAGGCAAGTAAATTTCTTTCGTCAGAATTAGTCGCCGCGACAAATATTTCAGCCTCTCCAATACCTGCTTCATGTAATTTCTCCCTTGTTGTTAAATCTCCATGAATCACCAGTACATCCAAGTTTTGAGCATTCTTTACGGCTCTTGAATCAGAGTCAACTAATACTACATCCATTTCTTCGGCTCTTAGGGCTCTAGCGAGTTCTGTTCCAACTCTTCCTGCTCCACCAATAATTATTCTCAATTTATCACCTCAAGTTTTCTGGGGCTTTCTTTACTTGGTATGTTCCACCCGATGTATCAGGCGTATCCAATGTGCTGAATGATCGTTGTCTATCGATATTGTTACTGTAAACCCCTGGTTTGTAATAATTGTTAATCAAATTACCACTAGCATCTGCACTCTCAATCCAATCGATATATGCTGTTGGTGTATGAAGTAGCCATTTATTATTGACAACATCGACTGATCCTTCAACGTAGCAGTCATCGATGACAATATTTCTTGATTCACACCACTCATCATCCATTGGCAGTAGTATGTATCCCCATGCATGGGCTTCCCAGTAAGTAAATGTTGAATCAGTCAGTGCCCCAAAGACATACCAACCTGGAATCATTTTTGTTCTTAGAATGGAAAAGAAGGCATTAGTTTGTTCATCACAATCGCCAACTCCTGCGCTTAGACAAGCAGGTCCACTTCTGGCAACTACTGGCGCATTTTTGTCATACAGCACATTAAGATGTAAATAATCAAACGCCGCTCGAGCAAACGCATAGGCATTGGTCGAACGTCCTTCAGGCAAAGAGGCTGATATTGTTTGGGCGGTTGAAACTACCACAGCATCTTGAGCATTAATTGCATAGTCTAGTCGTCCTTTATTATACCATGATGCAGTAGTAAATTGTGCTGCTTTGGTCCCATTACCACGGTCTACAATATCTGAAAAAGAACCACTACGATCGACACTAACACCGTTTGAACTACCATCTATTCTAGAATCTACCCTAGAGGAAGACCACCAAGAATACGATGTGCTAGTAAGAGTTACTGCAAAGGTAAAGGACGCTTGTTCACCCGGAGCTAAATTTAGTTTGATTTTGACACATATATCTACGCTACACATATCCTCACCAATACCGACACCGGGCCACCAAATTTCATGTCCATCAGCAGTCGTTAATTTATCACTTGGGTCTCTAGCAGGCTCACCTAGTAACGGAATAGCATATGATATATCATTGACTACAAGTGCTATTGAATTTATCTTTTGAATTTCTTGTGTAGCAAGGGCAGGTTCATTGTTGGTATATTCAAACATATTATCGTGGCCGTTAAGTGTTGAAATGTCCCTAGGAATTGCTAGATTTTCTCTAAGATATCCAGTATCTCCATTATTTACTACATCGATTGTTTTACCAACTGTGTAAGTTGCTTCTACAGGATATAAGTGATATGGAGCTACTGCAAGCTGGATATATTCATTTATCCCAGCCCATTTATTGAATACTAACTCTCTTGCTTGTGGTGATAGCATAATAAATGCTACAAGCCCCAACATCACAACGCTACGGAATTTATTTTTCCTTCGTTTCAAAATATTTCTCCGCCGACCAGTGTGAGTTTCGACAACACCAGATTTTGTTGGTTTTTTGGTTTTCTTGTAAGTAGTCTCTATACTACCTTGATTGAATTGTTGCTCTGCAGCAAACTCTTTCGATTTTATGTTGGCTAACACCCTACCGCAGGTATAACAAATTGTGTCACCTGGTAAGGTGGCAGTCCTGCAATAAGGGCAGTTACCCATGATACCCGGCTTTGACGGCATTGTATAACGCTTGCCTGCGGATATCCACCAAAGGCCTTATTTTTGATGAAAATCAAATAATGCACTAAATTAGCCAATAGGTGCTAAGTAAGTAGTTATTCACTTTCATTTACTAAAGAATTAGTTGCCATATTAGTGCTTAACTTTCCCAATTTCCGTTCCCGTGCTTGTCTTGCCCAAATTTTACGTAATTGTTTTTTACCTTCTTTTGGTATTGATTCCCAAATCCAAGTTTCTGATGCTCTATCAGCAATTAACATAACTGGAAGAATAAAAATCCATCCAATTGGAGCGGATAATACGTAAGCGAACATTATAACATATCCACATCGCCACATTGTAGCTCGTAATATTGCACCCCATTTTTTACCCATTAACATTAAATGTCCTTGATATGAAGTAATTATTGCTTCACACCTAGGTGCTAAAAGGCATATCATCAGAATTGAAATTAACAAAATTGGGCTAAAATCATACCATTGTAATATGGCAAAAATCACTACCATGGCAAACATACCACCAATAGCAAGTCCCAAAGCCCAACCACTGGTTGTTTGCGATGAACCTGAGCGAACACGATTTCGTCGCAGTAAAAAGTGGACAATTATGGACATTATTAAGCAGTATAAAATCAAATTAATTGGATTTACTACTGTATCTTGAGTTGCTTCGAATTCAAGATTTGGCAAAATAATATTATTGTGTATCTGTGATGCGTAAAGTCCACCAAGTAGAATTCCCCAAAATACATTACTCCAGGCAGTAGGTAAATCATAAAATCCTGAATATCGGGTCATTACTCCTTTCCAGCCTAGCGTCATGCCGATCAAGGCGGAAACACTGGCTATCTGAAATAACACCAATTGGTTTGCCATTAGTCACGCGTCGAGGTATTAGTTCATGAAATGAGTGTAAGATTCTACTTCCGCCGCTGGATTCAAAGACCCCTTACTGTGTGGTGGTACCATGGCAAGACTGCTATTGTTTGGCGGCAAGGGTGGTGTTGGCAAAACAACAACCTCTACAGCAACAGCAGTACATCTTGCTGACTGTGGTCTAAAAGTCCTGCTCGTATCTAGCGACCCGGCTCATTCAACTTCGGATTCACTGGGGGTGGAAATTGGTACTGAACCAACTCCTATTGACGGAGTTGAGGGGTTATATGGCTTAGAAATGGACCCCGAATCAAAACTTTCTAATTTGCTTCCCAAGCTTGGAAATATGGTTGATGGTATGAATACTAGCGGTGGACTTCAGGGTTTAGGTGGCCTAAGTATGATGCTAGATTCAGGTGCGAAAGAAGAATTTGATGAAATAAAGTCTGATGTTAAAACTTCGGAAATGATTTTGCCTGGATTAGATGAGGCGCTGGCCTTTGATGAATTACTAAAACATGTAGAAGACCCTAACTGGGACGTCATAGTCTTTGATACAGCGCCTACAGGTCATACCTTGCGTTTTCTCTCACTACCTGAAATAATTGAAGCTTGGTCTGGTAGGTTACTTAGATTGATGAGGGTATCAGGTGGTATTAGGTCAATGCTGTTTGGACGAAAAGAAAGCCAAGAGATGAAACAGGAATTAGAAAAATTCAGAAACCGAGTATTGCATGTTAGAAGAGTACTTAGTGATCCTGAACTTACCACTTTTACCCTGGTCACAATTCCAGAAAAAATGGGTGTTAATGAAACAGTAAGGGCTTACAACTCTCTATTAGATTACAAATTACCAGTTAACTCCTGCTTAGTAAATCGTGTAACACCTGAATTTGACCATCCATTTTTGGCCAAAAGACGAAAATCAGAACTTGCTAGAATCGATGAATTGAGGGGGCTGCTAACTGATGTTGAGGTCAATTCTATGGAATTATTAGACCAAGAAGTGGTTGGCGTAGATAATCTTAGAATGGTTGCTGAAAAATTATACGGTTCTGTTAATCAAGTTGAAGAATCACTTGGTCCTCATGAAGTTGGCGATTTGGTTAAACACCAAATACACAGAGGCATGCAAAGAGAATTCACCGAAGAATTCGAAGTCATTAGATTGCACTTCCCTGGCATAAAGCGTGATGAACTGTCACTAAGAAGTGATGATGGTGTACTATTTGTTGGATTAAATGGTCGAGAGAGAAGTATTTCTACTAGCGTCCCAGTTAAGGCTAGCCAAGTTGACGCAAAATTAGATGAAGATGTTCTTCGACTCAACATTCCCCTAATTGAGGAATGAATTCAAAGAGGGAAACCTTGACGGCTTGTCATGGCACTTGAAGGTCTATCCCGTGGAATCTTCCGTTCCCTCGGTTTTCTTAAAAACCGTAGGAAACTCGATGAAGATGAATTGCGTGAGATGACTAGAAGTCTCAGAAGGGCTTTACAAGAGGCTGATTTTAACGTAAGGCAAACTAAAGAAATTGTTGAACGTATGGAATCAAGGCTACGTGAAGAGGAACCACGGCCTGGATTGACTTTTCAAACTCATGCAATGAATATTTTGTATACTGAACTGGTTAGAATACTCGGTCCAGCTCATGAATTCCAACCTCGTGGAGCGACATTACTGCTAGTGGGTTTGTACGGTCAAGGTAAGACAACAACTACAGCAAAGTTAGCCGAATGGTATCGCAAGAAGCATGGTCTAAGAGTTGCAGTAATTGAAGCAGACGTTCACCGTCCAGGTGCCTATGCACAATTATCGCAATTACTCGAAGACACATCAGTAATTGTCTATGGTGAACCTGAAAACAAAGATGCAGCAGAAATTGTCCGTAACGGTCTAGCAGAATGCGCATCAGCAGATTTAGTGATTGTTGATACAGCAGGTAGACATCAACTAGACCAAGAACTAGTTGAAGAATTAGAGAATATCGCATCTCTGACAAGAGCAACTGAAAGATGGCTAGTAATTGACGCCCAAGTTGGTCAAGCAGCAGGACCAGTTGCTGCATCATTCCACCAATTAGCCGGCGTAACTGGTATAGTTGTAACAAAGTTAGACGGTACTGCTAGAGGTGGTGGTGCTCTTTCAGCTGTGGCAACAACTGGTGCACCAATCGTTCATATTGGTGTAGGTGAGAAAGTAACTGACTTAGAAAAATTTGAATCAGACAGATTTATTTCAAGATTATTAGGAATGGGTGATATTCAAGGATTGATTGATCTTGCTCCTGAGGATTTAGATGAAGAAGAAGCAATGCGCCTGACTCAACGTATGATGAGTGGTCGATTCACATTGAATGATATGTATAAGCAAATGGAAATGATGTCTAAAGTAGGAACAATTGACAAATTGATGTCATTTTTACCGGGTAACATGCTTGGTGGATTGGGTGGAATGTCCAAATCACAAAAGCAAGCCATGCAAGGAAATCTAGATCGCTACCGGACAATAATGGATAGCATGACTGCTTGGGAGAAAAATGAACCAGCTAAAATAAAGGCAGATCGAATCAAGCGTATTGCCCGTGGTTCAGGGGTACGTGAAAAAGATGTTAGAGAGTTGATTGGTCAATGGAACCGTTCTCGAAAGATGATGAAAGGCATGGGCGGCAATAGGAAACTCAACAAACAAATGCGTAAGATGATGAAAGAAGGCGATATGGATATAGATCCATCGTCTTTTGGTATGTGAACTATTCATTGAATGGTGGCAAATCCGGAATTTCCTTAGAATTAGCCTCTGCTTCTGCTGTTTTGGCGGCTATTGCAGCTTCCTCTTCAGCAAGTTTGGCATTTTTCTCTGCCAATTTTTGGGCAGCCTCTCGTTCAGACATCATTCTTACTTTCTCTATTTCGGCATCTATCTTTGCTTGCTCAGCTAGA